>JBDTUV010000307.1:0-3790 GCA_040007575.1 Gemmatimonadales bacterium | reverse complement strand
AGCAGTGGATGTGAGGGAGGCGGTCCTTACCCGCCAACCCGCCTATCACGCTCGATCAAGAGAACAAGAACGACTCCCAAGCCGGCCCCCGCGGCGCCGGCGATGAGATCCAGCCAATCGCCTTGCCGATAGGGGAGGACCCACTGCACCAGCTCGATTCCCGCCGCGAACGCAACCGAGATTAGAAGCGTCCACCCCACGCTTAGCCGACGGTCGAAGTAGAAGAGCAGCGCGAATCCCAGAAAGATCCCAAAATGGACCACCTTGTCGAACTGATTCGACTCGGTCAAGGGACTGCGGGGAACCGGCAGCAAGAAGACCAGCACCATCATCACCACATACAAGGTGAAGATCTGGTGGCGTCGTCCGGCGACTAGATGGTTAGGCAGAGATTTCCCTCCGAGGTGACACGCATTGTCAGTCCTGCGTTCCCGCTTCCCCGCTTCCCGCCTACCTGATCGGCGCCCATAGGTCCGGCGTTCGCTCAATGGAGGATGGCTGCGGAGTGCCGCTCGGCAGAGGCCAGGCGAACCAACCCTGCGGGTCGTTGTCGTAGATCCTGAGAGCAAGGCGGGGCAATCTTCCTTCCGCGCCCTCGAGCCAGGCAGGGTCGAGTCGCAGGAGCAGGCTCCAGTCCTTGCCGCCATCCCGCGCACTCACCTCCCAGCCACCCCCCGACCGGTCCGCTCCGAGACGCCAATCCGGATCCCCCTTCGGCGGCTCCCAGCGACCGAGTCTCCCCCGAAAAACTGCACTGCTGTCCAACGTACGGCGGAAGTACAGCTGAAAATCATCGTGCTGCGGGTTATCGCCCCCATCGCCCCTGGTGTCGAGGCTCAGCACGAAGTCATCGCCCCAGTAGGGCGTGGTGTCGGGTATGCTCGCGGCCACGAAAACGGTGTCCGAGGCACGCAGAAGCCAGACCAGCGCGGTACCCTGGCGGGTAGGAATACGAACCTGTGGGAGACCGTAGCGGGAGCTGTCGGCGGCAACCCCTGGAGGGGGCGGGCGCTCGATGGTCCTGATCAGGAGCGTCTCGGGGGAAGCGACTTGGAGCGCGCAGATCAGGGACCCGAGCACCGGCTATTCCGGATCGAAGTCGAGCAACGGCAGGATCCTGCCCCGCGGGGGAATCCCCGGCTCCAGCTCCAGGATTCCCACCGATGGAGGAAGATTGAACCGGCGCGGGCCAGCACCGCCCGGGTTCATGACCGTTACCACCACGTCTACCAAGGTCAGCAGCGGCCGGTGCGTGTGGCCGAACACGATGATCTGAGCATCGGGAAAAGCCTCATTCAGCACTGCCGGGGTCGGAGAGCCGAGCTGATGGCCGTGGGTGACCACGATGTCGAATCCGTCCAGCTGCAGCGTGGCGACTTCCGGAAGCGTGCTGCGCAGGTCGGAGCCGTCGGTGTTGCCGTAGACCGCGGTCACCGGCGCGAGGGTTTCGAGCTCGGTGAGCAGATCGGGACTCCCCACGTCGCCCGCATGGAGTATGTGATCCACGCCGGCAAAAGCATCGAAGACCTCGGGCCGCAGGAGGCCGTGGGTATCGGAGATGACGCCGAGACGCATCAGGGCCGGGCCAAGGCCAGTATCGTTGCCGCCGGACGGGCTCGTACTCTTTCCATGAGGGTTGTGAATGCAGTCAGGACCTCGAGTCCCTGGAAGGCACAGTGGCCGTACCGCTCGATAGTGATGTGAGTCAACAACGCAGACGTGCCGCCTCGACCCACCTTCTGGCCATAGAGCTCTGACTGGTTGAACGGCACGATCGGGTCACCCGTCGTGTGCACGGTCGTGAGGGGAACCTGGAGTTTGCCGGAGGTCTGGAATCGGGGGAGAGCTGCCACTGCTCCCGGGTCCGCGGTGTAGCGCTGCACCCCAGCGTTCAGCGCCGCATCATTCGAGGATCCGGTGTACACCCGGGTTGAATTATCGAAGGGCTGCCCACCCAGGCGCGCCTGGGCATCCGCGATCCCGAAGACGTCGTACCAGAGAATGCCGATGGTGGTCTCCGCGATCGACTGGAGATCGTTCCCCGCCACCGGGGCGCCTGTGACGCGAATCAGCTCCGAGGCATTGCCAAAGTTGGCGGCAAGCGCGACCACGATGGCCGGAACATATAGCTCGTCCCACCTGGACCGAACCGTTTCCGGGATATCCACCGCATTCCCCGGAATCACACCAGGAAAGAGGTAGTCGAAGACGACGCGAAAGTCGCCGATGTAGTTCAGCTGGGCGTGAAAGTCTCCGATGGGACCGCACCCCGCCAGGGCGCCGTCGAATAACTCGGGGTATCGCTCGGCCGCCAGCGTGGCTACCAGTCCGCCCTCCGAAAACCCGACTATGACAGACCGGCCGGGATCGGGACGGTACAACCGGCGCACGGTGGCCTCGAGCTCGACGAGGTCCTCGGTGGCCTCCGGCGCCACTAGGCCATTGGCCCGGTAGCTGGTGGTCGCTAAGGCATAGCCGAGGCCGGTCACGGTACCGGAAATGGACTGGCCTCCAATGATGTCCTCGGGAAGAGCGATCTCCTGCTGAGCCGGCACGTAGCCGTGGGCGTACAGCACCAGATCGCCGTTCCAGGTAGCAGGGAAACAGATCCGGTACAGTGCGCCGTGCTCGAGCACTCCGTCGGCGCAGCCAGCCGTTGGCGCGATGCCTTCATCGGCAGGCGGGGGCCCGGAGAGATCGCCGCTCCCGCCGCATGCTGTCATTACCCCACACGCGAAGGCCAGAACGGCGCCCGAACCGCGGCGCCGAGGGTGGTCGACAGTTTCCCTCACTTTTTATCTCATCCCCAACGTCGTGCGATCTCTATTTCGATCGCGAGCTGATCCAGCACCCGCTGCACGATGAAATCTACCAATTCACTGACCCGGGTGGGGCGATGGTAGAAGCCCGGTGCGGCGGGAATCACAACAGCGCCCGCCTCGGTCACGGTAACCAGATTCCTGAGATGTACCAGTGAGAGCGGTGTTTCCCGCGGCACCAGGATGAGCTTGCGCCGCTCCTTCAGGGTCACGTCGGCCGCCCGCTCGACCAGGGAGCGGCTGGTCCCTCCTGCCACCGCCGCCACGGTGCCCATCGAACAGGGGCAGATCACCATCCCTGCGGTGCGCTGAGAGCCTGAGGCGGGCTTGGCGCCGCGATCGTCATCCGGAAACAGGACAACCGATGTCCAGTCGCCCCCGGTAGCCTCCTTGAGACCGTCCAGGGATTTGATGTTGCACTCCTCGCGGAGTAGTCGCATCCCATGCTCGGACGCGATCAGCCAGACAGGGATCCGTTCTTTCGCCAGCACCTCGAGCAGCCGAACGCCGTACGGCGCCCCCGATGCGCCCGTCAAGGCCAGGACCACGGGATAGGAGGTCATCGGCCGCGGCGGTTCGGAGTCGGGGAGTGATGAGGATGCTTTGGCGGTAGGGGCGGAAGAAACCGAGGCGGAAGAGGCGGAAGGGTTGCTTTGCGCTTCGACGGCGCTGGAATCTTGTTCTTACTGCGACCTGGCCATTCCCGACGTCTTTCAGTGTGACCACGTCTGGCCAGCGCAACACGGAGGCATCACCGCCCTGCCGAACCTGCGCCAGGTCGAATCCCGCCCGGACCATTGGTGGATCCCTTGCCTGGCGACCTGGACCGACCTCATCGAAACCCCGCTCCCACCGGCCTTCGACGCCCTGAAACTGGCAGCCAGTCAGGTCGGCGGCCGGCAGATCCAGAACGCCGGCACCGTCGTTGGCAACGTCTGCAACGCCAGCCCCGCCGCCGACGGCATCCCATG
>JBDTUV010000306.1:0-3804 GCA_040007575.1 Gemmatimonadales bacterium | reverse complement strand
TTGAAGGCCAGGAAGAGACCGAGCAGGAGTCCAAAGCTGCACTGCCCTGCCAGTTTCCATCGCGCCACCAGGCCGCGGGACTTTCCCTGAACGATCTTGAGGTAGTCATCCAGAAAGCCGATGCACCCCATCCACAGCGTCGAGAGCATTGCCACCACCACGTAGCGGTTGGTGAGCGGCGCCCAGAGCAGCGTGGGCACGATGGTGGCGAAAAGGATGATCAGGCCGCCCATGGTAGGCGTACCGCGCTTGGTCTGGTGGCTCGCTGGACCCTCGGCCCGGATCACCTGCCCCACCTTTTTCTCCCGGAGCCGGCGAATAACTGAGGGTCCCAGAACGAAGGCCAGCAGCAATGCCGTGACCGTGGCCCCCGCGGCGCGGAAGCTGATGTAGTTGAAGAGATTGAAGATGATGTACTGCTTGCCGAGCGGGGCGAGCCAGTGATAGAACATCAGTCCTCAGCGGGAACGGAGAGGTGCCGGGGGAGCACCTGGATTCTTCGCGCGGGCCGCGAGCGCCGGAAGTATACGCTCCAATGCCACCCCACGGGATGCTTTCAGCACGATCATCTCATTCCCCTCCAGGCGTTGGACCAGATTGGGTGCCAGCTCCATGGGATCCGCCGCGGTAATCAGGCGATCGCCCAATGCAGCGGCGTGACGCTGGAGGGCGGGGACGAAATCACCCACCACCGCCAGAAGGTCGGGCTTCAGCTCGACTAGAGCGTCGGCAACCTTCAGGTGCAGCGCGGCGGAGTCCCCACCCAGCTCTCGCATGGTGCCGGCCACGAATACCAGGCGGCGTTGACCCCTCAGCGCGGCTGCAGTCGCTATTGCGGCGCGAAATGACTGGGGATTGGCGTTGTAGCAATCGTTCAGAATGGTGAGCCCGCCTTCCTGGAGCAGGTCGCCCCGGCCGGCGGGAATCGAGAAGCTCTCCAGCGCACGGGCCGCGGCTGCGCGGTCAAGGCCCAACGCCTCGACCGCCGCCCAGACCCGAACCGCGTTGTCGGCTTGATGTAATCCGCGAGCCGAGAGAACTAAAGTTGTTCCTCCGATTGTAATTACGGGCCTGGCCGACTCATCCAAGGTCACCTTGTCCGGCGTGACGTCGGCGCCCTTGAGCCCAGCCGTCTGAACCTTCCGGGCCCGCTTCCTGGCTCCCGTCGCGAGATCCCCCGGTTCGGTACCCACTATGGCGAGGGGGACCCCCTCGGTGAGCGAAAGCTTCTCCTCCACCACCCCGGCCAGCGACCCGAAGCCCTCCAGATGCCCGGCGACTGCGTTGGTCACGATCGTCATCGACGGCTCGATGATCTCGCGGTACCGGGCGATCTCCCCTGGCTGGTTGGCACCAGCCTCCACCACGAGCGCCTCGGTGTCGGGAGGTGCTTCGAGAATCGTCAACGGCACCCCAACGAGGTTGTTGAGATTCGCCCGGGTAGCGTGGGTGACGTACCGAGTGCGGAGTACCGCGGCGAGCATCTCCTTAGTGCTGGTCTTTCCATTCGTCCCCGTGATAGCAATGACGGGCCCCTTGAGCGTCCTTCGGCGGGCTCGCGCCAGCTGCCCGAATGCCCGGAGCGTGTCCGGGACCTCGAATAGCGCCAGGCCAGGAACCGGCGGGGTTCCCTGACGCACAACTGCTCCGCTAGCCCCCGCGGCTGCGGCCGCAGCGAGATGATCGTGTCCATCGAACTTGTCGCCCTCGAGGGCGACGAAGAGTGCACCGGATGTGATGGAGCGGCTGTCGGTGCTGATACTCGAGAAGGCTGCCGAAGGGCGACCGAGAGGCGGCCCGAGACCCAGCGCTTCTCGCACTGCACTCTCCGACCACGGGGGCGTGCCAGGAACCTCCTGCTTACCGCTCACCGCTTGCCTCGCACCGCTTCTTGAACGATCTCCCGTTCGTCGAAATCGATCTTCTCGGTGCCGAGGACCTGGTAGGTCTCATGACCCTTGCCGGCGAGAAGGATCGTGTCTCCTGCCCGTCCTTCGTTCAGCGCGGCGTGGATGGCAGCCAGCCGGTCGGAGATCCGCAGGTGGGGCATGCCTCCCATTCCCTGCTCGATATCATCGATGATGGCGTCGGGATCCTCGGTGCGAGGGTTATCCGATGTCGCGATGGCCAGATGAGAGAGCTCCGCGGCGATCCGGCCCATGATCGGCCGCTTGCCCCGATCCCGGTCTCCGCCACAGCCGAACACCACGATGAGGCGTCCGCTGGTGAGAGGTCGCAGCGATGTCAGCGCGCGCTCCAGCGCGTCCGGGGTATGAGCGTAGTCCCGGAGCACAATGCACGGAGTATCGCTGATCCGTTCCATCCGGCCCGGCACCTGGGGCGCCGAGGAGAGGCGGGCGGCCACTTCAGCTACCGGCCGGCCGAGACCTAGGGCGGTCGCCGCCGCCGCGAGCGCATTGGCTACGTTGAAATCGCCCAGCAGCGGCAGCGCTACCTCGGCAGACCCGAATTGGCCGCTGACCTGAAATCGAGATCCGGCCGCGTCAAGGACGATATCGGCCGCCCGAACGTCGGCCGCGGGGTGAAGCCCAAAAGTCAGCCTGGGCGCACGGGCCGGCATGGCCTGCCACGCATCATCGTCCAGGTTGATCACCTCAATGCCGGTCAGTCCAAGAAGTGCGCTCAGCCGGAGTTTGGAGGCGAGGTATGCTTCCATCGTCCCGTGATAATCGAGATGATCACGAGTGAGATTGGTGAACACGCCGGCCGCGAATGTCAGCCCATCCAGGCGTCGCTGGTCCAGACTATGGGAAGACGTTTCCATGGTGACATGGGTGACCCCTCGTTCCACCATCACTGCGAGGGTGGCCTGCAAGTCGATCGGTCCCGGGGTGGTCAACGAACCGGCGGTGGACGCGATCGGCTGGCCGTGCCCATCAAAGGCACCCAGCGTCCCGATACTTCCGGCCGTTGCCCGGTGGTTGAACAGGTGACGGATCAGCCCCGTTGTGGTGGTCTTTCCGTTGGTTCCGGTTACGCCAATCAGCGTGACGGCTCGCGCCGGGTAGCCAAACCACGCGCTGCCAAGCACCAGCGCGGCACGGTGACTGTCTCGCACCACGATCTCCGGAACGCCCGACTGCTGCGGCGCTTCCACGACGATGGCTTTCGCTCCCCGGCCAACCGCATCAGCCACGAACCGGTGACCGTCCGCCTGGGACCCACGAACCGCCACGTAGATCATTCCGGGACGGATGGTGCGGCTGTCGACGTCGACCCCAGTCGGATCGTCACCCTTCGGCGGGGCCGCGCTGAGCAGATCGGCGCGGCGAAGCTCGTCGAGCATGGCAGTCCAGGTAAGTGTCATCGAGTCGTCACTGGTCGGCCCACACGATCACCGCTGTTCCCGCCTTTGCGCTTTCGCCGGCTGCGGGCAGCGTACGGCTCACCCGTCCCAAGCCACGGAGGCTCACCCGAAATCCGCGTCGATGCAGCGCGAGCGCCGCTTCTCGTGCCGAGCGGCCGGCAACCTCGGGAACCGGTCGGGTGACAGGGCTCAGTCGGTCCGGCCGGTAAGGCCAGGCAAGCACGACACGGGAAATCTTGACCGGAGTGGCCACCGGACGCTGGGTGGGGGGAGAGGCGCTGTCACGGGAAGTGAGGCGGCTGCGGTCAATTCCTACCCGGCGTGAAGCGAGCGCCTGCTGCAGCATGGTCCTGGTGACCGGAGCAGCTGTGAGCCCGCCGTAGTACTTGCCGGTAGGGTTATCGATCTTGACCACCACGACTAACTGAGGATTGTCTGCTGGGAAGAGCGCGGCAAACGAGGCGGTGTACTCACCC
>JBDTUV010000305.1:0-3826 GCA_040007575.1 Gemmatimonadales bacterium | reverse complement strand
CAGCTGGAACCCCGGCGCTGCCTCGATCAGCTCGCCGGTCTTCTCGATGGGAAGCATCCGGCGATCATCGGTGAGCGGATGAATCACCACCACCACATCCTGGCGCGCCTCCACGATCTCGTCCAGATAGCAGATGGCGCCGGTGCGCGCGGCGCGAGCCAGTGGCCCGTCCTGCCACACCGTCTCCCCTCCTTTCACCAGCCACCGGCCGGTGAGATCGCTGGCGGAGAGGTCGTCGTGGCAGGCGACCGTGACGAGCGGACGGCCCAGCCGCCAGGCCATGTGCTCGACGAACCTGGTTTTACCGCACCCGGTCGGGCCCTTGAGCATGACCCCAAGCCCCCGCCTGTGGCATTCTTCGAAAACGAGGATCTCGTCTTCTACCGGGAGGTAGAACGGCTCGAGACCACCCGGATGTCGGAGGCCGTCGGGCAGGTCGCGAGCGAGGGTCGCTGTCCGCTGGGCGCTCACCTGATCAAATCTCCGCCCCGGCGGAGGCCGGCCACGCGGCCGGTGCCGTCCGCCGGTTCGGCGCAAGGAAGAAGAAATCGTAGAGGTAGAGGCCGACCCCGAGGGCAAACAGCAGGCCAGTGCCGAGCACCATCAGGAAGTGCACCTGAATCTTGTGCTGGGTCTCCAGATATCCGAGACCCAGGATCCGCTCCAGGTAGGTCTGACCGATGCCGGCGGCCGCGAAGGCCATGGTCATGCCGAACATCCCGCCCATCTGGAGCCAGAAGGCCCAGAGCCCAGTGGGCGACTCGCCCGCCTCCTCGTCGTGGCCGAAAAGGCCCGGGGCCGCGTAGGTGATCATGGCCAGCACGATCATCACGTAGGCCCCGAAGAAGGCCATGTGGGCGTGCATCGCCGTAATCATGGTACCGTGAGTCCACTTGTTCACCGACGGCCAGGTGTGCGCCAGCCCCAGAATACCGGCGCCCAAGGCGGAGAAGATGGCGCTGCCGATCGTCCAGTGGAGCGCCAGGCGGTTCGGATGGGCCAGCCCCGAGCGCCGCATCGCCATGTAGGCGTACATGGCCATCCCCAGGAAGGCGAGCGGCTCGAGCGCGCTGAAGAAGCCGCCGAACATCAGCCAGTAACCCGGCACACCTATCCAGAAGTAGTGGTGCGCGGTGCCAAGGATCCCGGCGATGAAGGTCAGGCCCACAATGACGTAGAGCCACTTCTCCATTACCTCCCGGTCGGCACCGGAGAGCCGGATCAGCAGGTAGGCCAAAAGTCCACCCTGGACCATCTCCCACACCCCCTCGACCCAGAGGTGCACCGTCCACCACCGATAGTAGATACTCACCGTGTAGTTGTTGTAGGTGATGAGCGCGGGGAGATAGAGAATCGCCGTCAGCGCGAGGCCGGCGATCAGGACTCCCTCCGTGGTGGTGAGCCGCTTCACCTTCCAGATAGTCATTCCGATGTTGTACAGGAACATGAGCATGACGACGACGATGGCGAGCTTTACCGGCATCGGCTGTTCCAGCAGCTTGTTCCCTTCGGTCCACCCGAACAGGTACCCGACCACACAAGTCACGCCCGCGAGGGTCCACAACCCGAGTTGCCAGTACGCCAACCGCGGCGAGTGAAGCTCGGTCCGCGATTCCTCCGGCACCAGCCAGTAGGTGGCGCCCATGAAGCCGGTAAGCACCCAGACGATGAGCAGGTTGGTGTGGATCTCCTTGGTGACGTCGAACGGGAGGAAAGCCTTGATCGGATCGGGACCCAGGTACTTGGTGATCGCGAGGATCCCGAACACCACCTGGAGGCCGTAGAGCAGCAGGGCCACGACGAAGTAGGGGTAAGCGACTGCCTGCGTGCGATACCGCATGTTCGCTCCTAGCTACTTCAGGGTCATGAGATAGGCCACGAGCGCGTCGATCTGGCCCGGCTTCAGCGTCTCCCCGAAGCCGGGAGGCATCAGCGACTGGCCGTTGCTCGAGAAGGTGGGACCCGGAACCAGGGCTGCGTTAGGGCTGAGAATAGACTCGCGAATGTAGCCGGCGGCGTCGGTGGCCTTGCCGTGATAGCCCGCCGACTTGATCCGCGCCTCCGCCAGGGATGCGATGCCCGCCAGGGACGGCCCCACGAGGTTCACGCCCGCGGCGGTGGAGTGACAAGCGAAACAGCCCGGGGGCGACTGACGGAAGACGGCCTGGCCCACGGCCACGGGGTCATTCGACGCCGGCTGGGGGGCGGGCCCGCCGACGTTGCTGCCGGGAATCGCCGCGCCCGAGACCAGGATCGGGCGCGGGGGCCAGCCATGGTTGTCGATCTTCCCCACCCAGGTGAGAAAGGCAATCAGCCCATCGATGTCCTGGGCCGATAGCTTCAGGTTCGGCATCAGGCGCCGGTCTCGCTCCTCGTTGTAGAACTTGGCGGGATCCGCCAGGAAGGCGCGCAGGTACGCGGCCCCCCGCTGCTCAGCGATCTTGGTCAGGTCGGGGGCATAGTAGGCGCCTTCCCCCAGGAGGGTGTGGCAGTTGATGCAGTTCCTCCGGTGCCACACATGCTTGCCGGCAATGACTTCGGGCGTGATTTGGTCAGAATGCGTGAGCCGGGGAAACTGCCGGTGGCTGTCGATGGTCAGCGCAAGGAAGATCAGGGAGAAGACGCCGGTGGACCCGAGAAAGAAGGCGCGCGTCTGTCGCTTGGTCATGGGGCCCCCGGGTTAGACACCGATTTGGCGGTAGTAGCGGAGGGCGATGGAGAGACCGTACACCGCGGCAATCGTCATCAGGAGGAGGATCAGTAGGCAGAGCGCGCGGGTGAGGGCGGTGGCAGCCGGGGCGAGCGGTAGTGCAGGGGAGCGCTCCATCTCCGGACCTCCGTATCAGGGATCGCCGGGGGATGTGGCAGCGAGTTCCGCATATCTACGGCCCCAGATCAAGGGACGCAACCCCGGCGAGTGGGCATCAGGCAAGCCCCGAGACGTATAAAAGCCAGCATGTCTGTCGCTGGCCTGCGCTAGCCGGTGGCTTCGACGATGACGGCAATACCCTGACCGACGCCGATGCACATGGTGGCCAGCGCATAGCGGCCGCCGGTGCGGCGCAGGGCGTGGACCAGGGTGGTGAGGATGCGGGCGCCGCTCGCGCCCAGCGGGTGGCCCAGCGCGATCGCTCCACCGTAGATGTTCACCTTGGCGCTGTCGAGCTCGAGCTCGCGCATGCAGGCTATGGCCTGTACGGCGAATGCCTCATTCAGCTCGACCAGGTCGAGCTGTGACGCTGTAAGGCCGGCTCGGGCGAGCGCCTTCCGGGTGGCGGGAATGGGACCGAGTCCCATGCAGCTGGGATCGACACCGGCCACTGCGGTGGCAACTACCCTGGCCAGCGGCTTCAGTCCCAGGTCGGCGAGGGTCCGGGTGCTGGCCACGGATAACGCCGCAGCTCCGTCATTGATCCCGCTGGAGGTCGCGGCGGTCACGGTCCCCTCCCGAACGAAAGCGGGCTCCAGCTTGGCCAGGGCCTCGAGGGAAAGCCCCGAGCGGGGAGACTCGTCCGCGGCGATCGTCCTGGATCCGCTGACGGTCGGTACCTCCAGCGGGGCGATCTCATCGGCAAAGGTGCCGGCCGCGGCGGCGGCCAACGCGCGGCGCTGGCTCTCCAGGGCAAACTCCTCCTGCTCCCTCCGACCTATCCCGTAGATCTTCGCCACTCGCTCCGCTGTCTCGCCCAATGAGATGGTCCACTCGGCCGGCATGAGAGGATTGATGAACCGCCAGCCAACCGTGGTATCGGCCACGACCGGTGGGGAGCGATCCCACGGCCGCCCGCTCTTGAGCTGCACTTGAGGGGCGCGGGTCATGCTCTCG
>JBDTUV010000304.1:0-3836 GCA_040007575.1 Gemmatimonadales bacterium | reverse complement strand
TGGAAGAAGTCGTCGCCCATCCAGGTGTCGGTCATCGGGGCCTGAGGCGAGATCGCCTTCACCGCCGGATGCGGGTTGATCCCGGCCATGGTGGCCAGGAATCCTGGATATGAGACGCCCAGCACGCCGGCACGGCCGTTGTTCCCCGGCACGTTTTTCAGCAACCACTCGACCGTGTCGTAGGTGTCGGTGGTTTCGTCTACGCCCGCGGCGTCGGCCGGATCGTGCAGCGGGTGGTTCATGATGAACTGTCCCTCGCTGTCGTACCGGCCGCGGATGTCCTGGGAAACGAAGATGTATCCATCGGCAGCCAGGAAGCGGTAGCTCTCGGCGACTATGGTGTCACCGGCAATGCCATACGGTGTGCGGGTAAGGAGAAAGGGAAGCGGCTCGTGCTGACCCTCTGGCTCGCAGACGCTGGTGTTGAGATGGACCCCGTCGCGCATCGGGATCTTCACGAAGCGGCAGCTGTGTGCGCCGAGCGGCACAGCCTGCGCCCGAGCCGACCGCGGGGCAATAGCGATTGCGATGAAGGTCCACAGCACGACCAGACGCAGGATCAGCACGAAGCTCTCCGCTTTCCGCTACTACTTCGCCGGGGCGTTTGGGTTCCAGATATCGTAGGCGATCTTCCACGAACCGTCGCCCTGCCGTTTCAACACCTCGATGTATTTCCCTTCGTCGATGGGTAGAGGCTTTGCACCGGCCTTTTTCGGGGTCATGGCCATCTTGTAGGTCCCGATCGCGGTGGCTACGTCTCCGGCGCCTTCGACGGTCATGGTGTTGAGCTCAGTCGGCCCGGAAAACCCGTTGCCAAAGTCGACCCAGTACTTCTTGGCCGCCGCGCCCTTCACGATCGGTTCCCCGGGGGGAAGCAGAACCGCATCCGCAGTGTACAAGGCCGCGATGGCTTCGCCGTCGCCCGCTTTGGCCGCTCCAGCCCATGCGTCGTCCACGGCGCGTACGCTCGCCTTGTCCTCGTCAGACAGGCTGGCGGTGGCGGCAGCGTCTGACCCGGCCCCGACCATCGCAGTCTCGGTCTTGGGACGCTGGCACGCAGCGCCCAAGACCAGGAGTGCCACGAGACGGAATCGGTTGGAATGGAACATGAGATCCTCCTTGGATGAGTGTGACGCACCTGTCATCTGGGCGTGTAGAACGACCTGGCAATGTCGAGAAGCGATAGGAGAAAGTGAGAGTAAAAACGACAGGCCGCCAGGGCAGTGGCCGTTGTCGGCTTCCAGGGCTCAGCGAAGAATTCCAACGGCCCACACCGCCAGGTGGTCGCTGGCGCCACCCACATTGAGAACTGTCCCGGGCGCGGGGCTATCTGGAGCTGAGAGCCCCTTGAGGAAGATGTGGTCCAGCCGCCCCAGCCAGGTAGTCGCCGGACCGTGCTCCGTAGGCCAGGCGTACCCCCTTGCTCGCGCGACCTGCCCGACGCTGGCATCGTTCATGTCGCCACCGATGACCACTCGGGGGTAGTGCTCGGCGTCCGCGAGAATGGCGCGAAGCTGGTCACGGTGGGCGGCGGGTGCCAGGTCCCCCATGGTGCCGAGATGAGTCGAGTAGACCCGCACCAGAGCCCGGCCCACACGAATGGTGGCGGCCGTGGCGGTGCGCTGAGTGCGAACGAACCGGGAGAGGTGTGGCAGAACGATCTTCCGGTCTTCCACGATGGGCCAACGGGACAGCACTGCATTGCCGAAGAGTTGGTTGGTCCTGAAATGAAAGATGGCTGGGTAGTACACGTACCACAGGCCGAGCGCCTCGGCGATCCGCCTGGTCGCGTCCTCATTCATCTCCTGGAGCAGGAGCACATCAGCACCGCGTAAGGCTGGATCGGAGGTGAGCACCGCGATCGCGCTGTCTACGTGCTGCGAGAACTCGACGTTGAAGGAGACCACCCGCACCCTACTGGTGTCAGCGGCGCCGCCGGGACTGCCTTCGGCCGGCCCTCCTGCGAACCGCGGACCATCGGGCGTGGCGTAGTTGCGTCCGGTGCGACAGCCGGCAAGGACCACGAGAGCCAGGAGGAGTGCGGTTCGCCGCATGCCGGATGCTTTCATCGATCAGATTCCATCGTGTGTCAGTGGGCTACCCGCTTTCCCGCTTACGTAGAGGCGAATCATGCTGGCCAACTGGATCACGCTCTCCCGATTCCCGCTACTCCTGATCAGCGTCCTGATTCTGTACTTCGGCTCGCCGACGCTTCGGCTCACCGGGGTCGCGCTGCTCTTTCTGGGCCTCATGCTCGACACGGTAGATGGCATGGTGGCCCGCAGGACCGGTCAGACCAGTTTATTCGGAAGCGTCCTCGACATTGCGGCCGATCGCACCTACGAGCTGGTCCTGTGGGTATGCTTTGCCGATCTCCGCATGATTCCAGTAGCCATCCCGTTGGTCATCATCGCGAGGACTACGCTCACGGACGCATTCCGCAGCATCGGGGTGGGGCAGGGGACGGCGCCGTTCGCCCAGCATCGCACCGCGCTGGGCCGGTTCCTGGTCGGGTCCAGCCGGATGCGAACCGGCTACGCGGTCACCAAGACAGTCACCTTTTGCGGTCTGGCCCTGGCGCAGGCGTTCAGGGGCTTTCCTCCCGAGACCAGGGCTGCGCGGGCAGTCCCCTCGATGATGACGGTACTTCAGGTCACCGCCTGGCTGGCCGTGGCGTTCTGTGTCTTCCGCGGGCTGCCGGTCATCATCAGGTCACTGCGCAACTACTGGGGAACGCCGGCTGAGGTGTCATCCTGAGGAAGCCCTTCGGCTTCGCTCACGGCAGGCTCCGCAACCAAAGGATGGGCCTGTATCCGAAAGGAAACCCCTGTCCCCACCTGCCCGTAAATACTTCTGACGCTATTTTCCCCGAGACCAGTCTCACTGGCCCGTCTCCACTACAACCCGGCGAATCGTGCTCGCACTCCTGCTGCTTCTTCAGGGCTCTGACCCCGTCGCGGTTGTCGAGGGGAAGGGCTCACCCACCGCCCAGATTCCCCGCCTGGAGGCTTCGATCCAGATCGATGGGAAGCTCGAGGAGCCCGTCTGGTCTCAGGCCACCCGGCTCACCGGCTTCTGGCAGTATCAGCCGGTGGACGGCCGGCCCGCGGAGGAGGAGACCGAAGTCCGGGTCTGGTATGCTCCGGATGCAATCTACTTTGCGGTTGTCGCCCACGACCGGAACCCGGCAAGCATCCGCGCGACCGTCGCCGACCGGGACAACATCGACAACGAAGACTACGTCGTCCTCGACCTGGACACCTTCCACGATCGCCGCCGAGCCTTCTTCTTCGCGGTGAACCCCCTGGGCGTCCAGGCCGACGGGGTGCGCAGCGAGGGGGCGGGGCAGGTCAGCAGCCTCATTCCGGGCAGCATCGACAAGAACCCCGACTTCACCTGGGACTCGAAGGGCCGGATTACCGATCGGGGGTACGAGATCGAGATCCGCATTCCCTTCCGGAGTCTGCGCTATCGCGGCAGCGGTCCGCAGACCTGGGGATTCAACGTCACCCGCGTGGTACAACGCACCGGCTACACCGATACCTGGACCGACGTGCGTCGGGCGAACGCCAGCTTCCTGGGGCAGGAGGGCGCACTCGGCGGGCTGCACGACATGCGGCACGGTGTCACCATCGAGGCCCAACCGTTCCTCACCGCCACCGCCGACGGGAGCCGCGACGCGGTGAGCGGGGAGTTCACCCGGGAGGACGTGAACCCTGCTGCCGGGCTCAACCTCCGTCTTGGATTCAGCAGCTACGCCCTCGATGCCACCATCAACCCCGACTTCAGCCAGGTCGAGAGCGACGAGGGCCAGGTGACGGTGAACGAGCGCTTCG
>JBDTUV010000303.1:0-3871 GCA_040007575.1 Gemmatimonadales bacterium | reverse complement strand
TGCCGCGGTGCTGGCGGCGGTTCTGGCCTTCGGCGTGGGAGAGCTGGCGCCCTGGTCCACCGCTCGCCAGCTCGAGATCCAGAAGGCCAAGCAGGCTCGTCCCACGCGCGCTCGTTTCAACTTCGTGTATAGTGGAGATGCGGGGTGGGTCTACACCGTCCGATCGCTGGACATAGCCAGCCGCCAGCTCAAGCAGATCATGTTCGAGCGGCAGGGAACCGGCCGGGATTATCCCGGGCTGGTTCTTACCGCGGATAGTGCCACCTATGACGACTCGCTCAAGATCTGGCGGCTTCGCACCGGCGCCAGCCGGGTGATCGCCGGCCCCGGCCAGCAGGCCACTTTCAGCTTCCGCTCCATGCGGCTCAGAGCGCTACGCCAATCGCCGGGGGACCTGCTGGCGGAATCAAAGGGCCCGGACGAAATGCGGTTCGCCGAGCTGGGCCGCTACATCGATGCGCTCAAGCGGTCCGGCAACGACGCGAACAAGCTCATTGTCGAGCAGGCACTGAAGCTGGCACTTCCGGCCACCTGTCTCATCATCGCCTTGTTCGGGGCCCCGCTGGCGGTCACCACGCCTCGTGCCGGCCCGGCCGGCGGGGTGGCGATCAGCTTGGCCATCGCCCTGATCTTTCTCCTTCTAACCCAGCTGACAAAGGCGATCGGCGCCGGCGGCGTCATCAATCCTCTGGTGGCGGCCTGGTTCCCCAATGTGATCTTCCTGTTCGCTGCACTGGTGCTGCTGGGAAAGGTTAGGACGTGAGGGAAGCGGGTAGGCGGGTAAGCGGGTAAGCGGGTAGGCGGGTACACTCAAGCCTCGGGCATTCCGGTCACGACGAGAGGGCCTTGGCTTCGAGTGCTCGATAGAGTCCCCAAGTGAGCCTACCAGCGTGATCCCTCATCGCTTCGATCTCTCCCCACTCTTCGCGCTTGAGGTAAGCCAGATCCTTTGCCAATAGCAGGATATAGGTCAGCTCCGAGATTGAACCCAAGGAGATATTCAAAAACCGCCGAAACTCGCGGACTCCTCGTTTCGCCGAGCCTTCGGCAATGTTGGCGGCAGCCGAGTATGCAGCTCGCCGCGCCTGCGACGTGAGGCCGTACTGCTCTCTTGCTGGCCAGACCGCTGTAACTCGATAGATGGACAGGACCAACTCGTGGCAGGCCACCCAGGATTTCAGCCCCTCATGTCGAGGGGGTCTGCAAACGGGAGCCGCATCTATCGAGCTGTGCATGCAGTCTTAAATAACGGGTCATTTGCCAGCTTCGAAACCAGTTTCACCCCCGCATCATCATTCCTATCCGCTCAGCTGTTTATCCGTTCATCTACTTACCCGCTTACCTGCTTACCTGCTTACCTCCTGCCCTGCTGTATATTTCTGTTATGCTCCCTCCACGCCCCATCATCGTCGGTACCGGAATAGCCGGTCTATGGACGGCGTGGAGACTCGCGTCTGAGGGCCTTCCCGTAGTCCTCGTTACTAAGGAAACGCTGGCCGATAGCGCCAGCTCGTGGGCCCAGGGGGGTATCGCCGTGGCCCTCGGTCCCGGAGACAGCCCCAGCCAGCATGCGGCCGACACGATGGCTGCCAGTGATGGGCTGGCCGATCCCGAGGCTGTCCGCATCCTCACAAGTGAAGGCCCTGACAGGGTTTACGAGCTTCTGGCTCTGGGTGCTATTTTCGATCGTGGCCCCGACGGCAAGCTCGGCTTCGGGCTCGAAGCCGCCCACACCCGCGCCAGAATCATCCATTCCGGTGGAGACCAGACCGGAGCCGCGCTCATCGGATGCCTGGCTCAGGTTGTACGGTACCATCCCAGAATTGAGTTGCTCGAGCACACCGAAGTCACCGGACTGCTGACGCATGATGGAGTCGTCCGAGGGGTGGCGAGGCTTCCTCGCGGCGGCGCCGGCGCGTCGCTTCGGGGCTCGGCGGTGATCCTGGCAACTGGCGGAGTCGGGCAGTTGTACGCGGTCACCACCAACCCGAAAGTGGCCACCGCCGACGGTTGGGCGCTGGCCCACCGAATCGGCGCCAAGCTCCGAGACATCGAGTTTCTCCAGTTCCATCCCACCGCGTTGAAGCTTCCAGGTATCAACCCGGCGCCGCTGATCTCTGAGGCGGTTCGTGGGGCCGGCGCGGTTCTGCTCGACAAGGCAGGGCGCAGGTTCGCGCTGGATTCCGATCCTCGCGGCGAGCTGGCCCCGCGCGACATCGTGGCCCGGGCGGTGGCGGTGGCGGATGCGGCCGGTGGGGCCTGGTTGGACGCGCGCTCGGTGGATGAGTTCGCAACCCGGTTTCCCGGCATCACCGCAATGCTGCTTGGCTATGGCTTGGATCCGACGCGTGACCTCCTCCCAGTGGCGCCCGCCCTGCATTACGCGATGGGGGGGATTCAGACCGATCTCGAGGGGCGCACGACGAAGCCCGGGCTCTGGGCCGTCGGGGAGGTGGCGCGCACCGGAGTACACGGCGCCAACCGGCTGGCCTCGAACTCTCTCCTCGAGGGCCTGGTATTCGCGGATCGCGCCGGCCGGGCTCTGGCCGAGACATTGTGCACAGTCACTCAGCACGAGCTTGACTCCGACATCGCCGGGGGTGGCAGGGACAGCGAGGCCGATGCGGACTGCGAGAAGATCCGCCAGGAAATGCGAGCCCTGATGACCGCGAATGTAGGACTGCAGCGCAGCGAGGCCTCCCTGCTTCTCGCCGAGCGAGAGCTCGAGCGGCTCACTCGGTCCACTCCCCTCCCCGCCTGGCGGACCCACAACCAGCTCCTGGTTGCCGCGCTCATCACCAAGGCCGCTCGCAAGCGTCGCGAGAGTCGGGGAGGACACCGCAGGACCGACTACCCGCCGGCGTCGCTGAAGCGCGAGGCCGTGTGACGGCCCAGGTCGCGGCGTTGCGGCTCCCCGTTATCGAGGCATCCCAGGAAACGCCGGATCAGGTGGCTTTGCTTCAAGCCGAGATCCGGCGGCTGGCGCAGTCCCGGAAAGCCGTCGTTCTGGCCCACAACTATCAGCGTCCCGAGGTCCAGGACGTCGCTGACTACGTCGGCGATTCGCTCGGCCTATCCCGGCAGGCCGCCGCGACCGAAGCCGACGTGATCATCTTCTGCGGCGTGCACTTCATGGCCGAGACGGCTGCCATCTTGTCGCCTCAGAAACGGGTGCTGCTGCCCGACCTGCGCGCTGGATGCTCGCTCGCCGCCACCATTACCGCCGAGGACGTCCGGCAGTGGAAAGCGAAATTCCCCGGGTACATCGCCGTGGGATATGTGAATACCACGGCCGAGGTCAAGGCCGAGCTCGACTACTGCTGCACCAGCGGCAACGTGCTCGACGTGGTCGATGCTATCCCGGCCGACAAGGGCATTCTCTTCCTCCCCGATTTCTTTCTCGGCAGCCACGTGCGGCGGATGCGGCCGGAGCGACAAATCGAAGTTTGGATGGGTGAGTGCCACGTGCATAAGGGAATCCGACCGGACGTCCTGAATGAGGCCCGTGCAGCGTATCCCCAGGCCGAGGTGCTGGTCCACCCGGAATGCGGCTGCGCGGGACAGCTCATTTACAGCGTAGGTCGGGGTGACATCGACCCGGATGGGCTTCATATAACCTCGACCGAGGGAATGATCCGGACCGTGACCCAGCGGCCGGCCAAGCAGTTTATCGTCGCCACCGAGACCGGCATTATGCACCGCATGCGCCAGGTTGCCCCGGAGAAGCAGTTCATCGCCGCGGATCCGGAGGCGGTCTGCGCCTTCATGAAAACGATCACGCTCTCCGGGGTGCGTGATTCGCTCGCGCTGGACCGGTATCACATCACCGTCCTAGCCGACACCGCCAGGCGCGCGCGCGGAGCCATCGATC
>JBDTUV010000302.1:0-3875 GCA_040007575.1 Gemmatimonadales bacterium | reverse complement strand
CCGCCAGGATCTCATTGCAGAGCGTGATGCACTCATTGCAGATGTAGACCGACGGGCCGGAAATGAATTTCCGGACGGAATCCTTCGATTTCCCGCAAAAGGAGCAGCGGAGGTGCTTGTCGTTGGACATGGAGCCGAGTCGTGATGAAGGTGGAAGGGTGCCGGTAAAGCTGCCCCCGGGCACCCTGAGCGTCAAGTCTCCTTGCCGTCCTTCCCGTCTTTGTGGGGAACCAGGTCTTTCCGCGGGGTAAAGACGCTGTCGATGATCCCGTACGACTTGGCCTCTTCCGCACTCATGAAGCGGTCCCGGTCCATGTCGCGCTCGATCGTCTCGATCGGCTGGCCGGTATGCAAGGCGTAGAGGGAGTTCATCTTCGAGCGGAGGTACAGGATCTCGCGGGCCTGGATCTCGATGTCCGACGCGGTGCCCTGGGCGCCACCCGACGGCTGATGGATCATGATCCGGGAGTGGGGCAGGGCGCTTCGCTTCCCCTTGGCGCCCGCGGCCAGGAGGAACGATCCCATCGACGCGGCCATGCCCATGCAGATGGTGTTCACCGGCGCCCGCAGGTGCTGCATCGTGTCGTAAATGGCCATCCCCGCCGACACGACCCCGCCGGGCGAGTTGATGTAGAGGTAAATGTCCTTGTCGGGGTTGTCTGCTTCAAGAAACAGCAGCTGGGCGATGATGATATTCGAGACATCGTCGTTGATCGGCGCGCCGAGAAACACGATGCGGTCCATCAACAGCCGGGAGAAGATGTCGTAGGTGCGCTCACCCCGGCTGGAACGCTCGATGATATACGGCGGATACAGTGTAGCCATGATCAAGACTTGACCTCTTCCACGGTGGACTGCTTGAGGAGGAAGTCGAAGACCTTCTCCTCGGTAATGGCGCGCTCCAGCTCGGCCAGACGCTTGGACTTCTCCAGCGAGGCGTAAATCTGGCCGGCGGGCACGCCGCGCGCTCCGGCCATGGTGTTGATCCGCTCGTCCAGCTCGGCCTCCGTCGCCTTGAGCCCGTGAGCTTCGACCAGGGCGTCCAGAGCCAGATCCCGTTTGACCTGGGTCTCCGCGATCTGGTGAAACTGCTGCTCGAACGCAGGCAGCTGCTCTTCCGGCACCTTGTACATCTCGGCATAGCCGTGCATGAGCCGGTGCACCAGCGAGTGTGGCGCCTCGATGTTGTTGGCCTCGACCACCCGGGCGATCAGGTCGCGGCGGACTCCGGCATCGGCCTCGCGGGCGGCCTCGCGCTCCAGGTCTTGGCGTACCGCCGCACGGAGCGCGTCGAGGTTCTCGAAGTCGCCCACTTCACGGGCCAGCGCGTCGTTCAAGGGAGGCAGATCCTGACGCTTCACTTCGTGCAACGCGATTCGCAGCCGCCGGCTCTGGCCTCGCCGCGATTCGTCGGGATGATCCTCGGGGAACCGCACCTCTGACTCAGCGCTCTCGCCGGGGAGCAGCGACATGATGCGCTCCTCCAGCTCCGGGATGGTCTGGTTGTCACCCAGGACCAGATCGTGGGGCTGGGAGGGCCCGGCGACCCCGTTTTCAATGGGTGCTACCTCCACCCGGACCATCTGGCCAGGACCGGGCTTGGCGCCTTCGACCGGGATCCACGCGGCCTTCTGCTCCTGAATGCGGGCCAGCTGCTCATCGACGGCGCTGTCCAGAACGGCTGGCTGGCTGCGCTCGACTTTGAACCCACCCACCCGCTCCAGCTTGAGCTCGGGACGGACCTCGACGTGCAGCTCGAACTCGATCGGGCTGCCTTCTTCGAACTTGAGGTTGCTGATGGACGGTTGGTTGATCGGCTTGAGCGATTCGTTGGTCTTGGCGGTTTCCCAGCTCTCCTGGATGACTTCCTCGAGCACCGTCTGACGGATCGCGTCGCCAAACCGCTTGCGCACCACGGTGTCCGGTGCCTTCCCCGGTCGGAACCCAGGCAGCCGCGCGCGCTTAGCGTAGTACTTCAGGGCGCGGGCCTCGGCTTCCCGGACCCGGTCCACCGGCACGGTTACCCGGAGTGACTTCGAGGCGGAATCCTCAGCGGTTTTTTCGACGGTGATCTGGCTCATCGTGGGACGGAATCTACCCTGACGCTGTCCCCAGGGTCAATTTGGCCGTGCCGACCCGAGCGGCTCACTGTTGCAGACCGCGCCGATCCACGCAAGATTCTGCGCATTGTTGCTGTCTCCCGTATCCCAAGTCAGGTCCGGAACGCATGCCGACAGTCCTTCTGGTCGACGATGAAAGTGCGGTCAGGCGTGCTCTCCGGAAGATCTTTGAGAAGGGAGGCCTCTCCGTGCGGGAGGCTGACTCCGGGCGTGGCGCTCTCGAGGCCATTGCGTTGGATCCAGACATTGCCGCCGTGGTCAGCGATTTCCTCATGCCGGAGACCAACGGACTCGACTTCTACGACGCGCTGGTGTCCGTCGCTCCTCACCTAAAGCACCGCGTGGTCTTCCTTACCGGTGCCGCGCGCGATCCCATGGTGCACAACGCCCTGGAACAGCGTGGCGTGCCGCTCATCAACAAGCTGGAAGACCTTCAGATAGTCCTGGATGCCGTGAAGCTTGCGCTCTTGAGGCAGTAGCACGCAGGCGGCCGGGTTCTCCAATTTTGTAAGACCCTCTCCCCGTTCCCACAATCCTGTAGGCAAATACACTCGCGATATCGGGTTACAGCCTCGCAGCGCTGATCCCGGTGATCCGTGCATGGCATGAGCGTTGCTCCTACGGGGCCGCGTCGTTTCGCGCGCGCACGGCTGGTTGCCATGGAGAATCGCTAGTGGGCACAACGTATATGCCGCAAGGCAGGTCACCAGAGAGGGAAATCGGGATGCAGCGCTACCTGCTGGCGAGCGATTTCGACCAGACGTTGAGCTTCAACGACTCCGGCATCGCCTTGAGTGAGATGCTTGGTATCTCCGGGTTCCTGGAAAAGTGTGCCGGGCTCTCGCGCATGCATCTGGTGCAGCAGGGCGCCGAGCTGGCGTACCTGCTGCTGCATGACCCCGAGTATCGCAGGGTCAGGCGAGAGGATCTGCGGCAGGTAGGCAAGCAGATTCGGCTCAAGCGGAACATCCACCTGCTGTCGAGCCTGCTGGAAGCGCTCGACGGGTACCAGTTCGAGTTCTACGTCATCTCCGCCGCCCCGGAAGAGGTCATCGTCTCGGCGCTCGAAGGCGTGGTGCCGGCGGATCACATCTTTGGCACCCGGTTCCACTACCACCCGGACAGCGGCGAGATCCAGTCGATCGTCAGGGTTCCCGCCGGCTACGGCAAGGTGGCTGTGCTGGATGAGCTGCGAGCCGAGCAGGGAGTGAGCGCAGACCGGCTGGTCTACGTCGGTGATGGAAGCTCCGATGTTCACGTCATGTTGCACGTCAACCGGATGGAAGGGCTGACGATCGCAGTATCAGAGAACAAGTTCCTCACTCCCATCGCCCGGCGGACTGTTCTGAGCGACGACGCCCTCAGCGTGCTGGTTCCGATCATGGAGGACTCGCCGGCCTGAGCTCGGCCCGCATCCGGGCGTTGTTTGCTTCCCACGGGTTCGTACTTCAGGAGTGGGACAAGATCTGCACGGATGCCCTTACCATTCGGGACAACGCCACTTCCTCCGCTGCATAGGCCGCCACACCATGACTGTCGATTGGATCGGATGGGTCGCGACGGCAATTTTCGCCGGCTCGTATCTCTGCAAGGACCCCATGACCCTTCGCCGGGTCCAGGCGCTGGCGGCCTGCCTGTGGGCGGTCTATGGCGCGGTAATCGGCGCGATGCCGGTGCTGGTGGCGAATCTGCTGGTGGCTGGGTTTGCCGGCTGGTCGTCCCTTCGCCCACTCACCGTTCGGAAGCTGCCCGACG
>JBDTUV010000301.1:0-3887 GCA_040007575.1 Gemmatimonadales bacterium | reverse complement strand
GTCGGCAAGCAGAAGCGCAACAAGGTGCTGATACCGCGGAAGGACTGGCTGGCCAAGCTCAAGGCCATCAAGGCCGCGCAGCAGGCCACGGGGATTGACGTCGTCACCATTGCCCGCACCGACTCGATCGATGGCGCGCAACCAGGCCAGGAGCCGGGTGGGGTGCAGATGGCCGTCGAAGACGCCTGGGAAGCAGCGGAGCTGGGTGTGGACGTGATCTGGCCTGAATTCAACAACACCGAGATCGACCAGCCCCAGGAATTTGCCGAAGGGGTGCGGAAGTACTACCCGGACCAGATGCTCGGCTTCAACCTCTCGCCTTCGCTCTACTTCGGCAAAGCCAAGAAGGCTGGGACGTTGATCACCAACAAGCAGCTCGGCGACCTAGGCTTTACCCTCCAGTTCTCGACCCTATTCAACTTCCGCACGGCAGGGATGGCACTCGAGAAGGGGCTGCGCAAGTTTCTGAATAGCGGCATCGACGCGCTGGCCGATCTCCAGATCGAGGAAGACGAGTCGGCGGGCATTTCGCCGTCCACCAAGATGCACCAGAAGTTCGCCGGCATGAATCGCTGGCTGATCCTGGAGCAGGTGTTGAGCGGGGGGAAGAAGTAGGCGGGTACGCGGGTACGCGGGTAGGGGGGAGGCGAGTAAAGACGAAGGGGCCTGAAGCTGATTCGAGCTTCGGCCCCTTCGCGTAGCCTGCCCTGAGCGTAGTCGAAGGGCTCAGGGTGCCTCTTGCTTACCCGCTTACCCGCCTACCCGCCTACCCGCCTACTCCCCACTCACCTTCCGTCGGTCCGCCGGCTCCCGCATCGACGCCACGGCTACTCCCTCTTCCCGCAGCCGATTCACCTGCCACACTTCCAGCCGCACCACGAACTCGTAATGCGTGTCGGTCTGACTGCGGGAGAGCACCTCACCATCGCGATACAACGACGCGACCCGGGCACCGTCCGATAGCGGCACTCTCACCCTCACCGTCGGCCGGCCGACGCGCTCCAGATCTCGCAAGGCGGCCTTCAGCGGGGCCAGCCCGTCGGTGCGCATGGAGGTGGCCGGGATGCCGCTGGGATGAAGAGCGCGCACCCGCGGTGTGAACGAGGCCGGATCGGTCACCGCGTCCATCTTGTTGAAGATGGGAATGAGCGGCCGATCGGCGAGGTCGAGCTCGGCGAGCACCCGCTCGACCACGCGCATCTGACCTTCCCAGTCAGGGTGGCTGGCGTCCACCACGTGCAGCAGGACGTCCGCCCCTCTGACCTCCTCGAGCGTAGCGCGGAAGCTGGCGACCAGGTGGTGAGGCAGCTTGCGAATGAAGCCGACGGTATCGGTCACGCGCGCCCGCTGTCCTTCGCCCAGGTCCACCTCGCGCGTCAGAGTATCGATCGTGGCGAAGAGCCGGTCCTCCACCACAATCTCGTGCTGCCCTGAGAGACCCCGGAGAATGCTGGATTTGCCCGCGTTGGTATAGCCGACCAGCGCGGCACTCAGCATCGGGTCTCGACCCGCGCGAAGATTTTCCCGGTGCTTCTCGACGTCCTTCAGCTTGGCTTTGAGTCCCTGGATCTTCTGGCGGATGGCTCGCCGGTCGGTTTCCAGCTGGGTTTCACCCGGACCGCGCAGGCCGATACCGCCTCGAATGCGCGAAAGGTGGGTCCACATCCGCGTCAGCCGGGGAAGCAGGTACTCGAGCTGCGCCAATTCCACCTGCAGCTTGGCCTCGTGGCTCCGCGCGCGGGTCGAGAAGATGTCGAGAATGACCTCGGCCCGGTCCATGACCCGCACCTTAAGCTCGCGCTCCAGGTTGGCCCCCTGCACCGGTGAGAGCTCCTCATCAAAGATGACGAGCGTGGCGTCGGTGGCGGCCACCTCGCTGGCGACCTCTTCGACCTTCCCTTCCCCGATCAGGGTGGCAGGATTGGGTGATGCGATATGCTGCGAAATGCGTCCCACGACTTCAGCACCGGCCGTGTCTACCAGCCGGGTCAGCTCTTCCAAATGTTCGGTGATATGCCGTGCGTCTTTAGATCCCTTGCGTGGCGCGGCCACCAGCACTGCGCGCTCGATAGGATCGCGGACCGGGATCATTGGTCGGATAGAGTGGCCTTCCTTGTCATTGAGATTGCCCAGGGATCGCGACGGTGGCACCCGAGCGAGTGAGTGGAACCCGGCCTTCATGAGTGAAGGGGACTACTTTGCGCCCCATGGCGTCAGGCTCCGGAATATAGTCGCTGCTAGATCGGAGAATGGGTTAGTTCGAGGTACCAGGCCATGCTCGGGGTCACCAAAGCCCGGGAAACAAAAAAACGTAAGCGGGGAACGAACTGCGTGAGCAGGGTGGAAGCCCTCTCAGACTTCTGTCTCCCCGCTCACGCTTTTCTCTTCCCGCTCACGCTCTTCTTCCCCGCTTTTAAGCTTCGCCCACCAATCCAGCCGCTCGGCAATCTTCTTCTCGTGCCCGAAGGTGCCCGGGGTGTAAAACTCGCGGCCCCGGAGCGCGTCGGGCAGATACTCCTGGGGGAGGTAGGCGTCCGGGGAGCTATGGGCGTAGCGGTAACCCTGGTGGTAGCCCAGCTCCTTCATGAGCGGGGTTGGGGCGTTCCGAATGTGGAGGGGGACCGGAGCGGCCGGCGTCTCCCGGGCGGCCTCCAGTGCGGCACCCAGCGCAACCTTGGCGCTGTTGGACTTGGGAGCGGTGGCCAGGTAGATGGTCATCTCGGCTAGAGGGAGATACCCCTCTGGGGGGCCAAGCATGTGAAACGCGTCGCGCGCGGCAACCGCCATGAGCAGGGCGTTGGGATCGGCGAGGCCGATGTCTTCCGCGGCCATCGCAATGGCTCGACGAAAGAGCGTCATCGGGTCCTCCCCACCGTCCAGCATCCGGGCCATCCAGTACAGCGCCCCCTGAGGGTCGCTCCCCCGCAGCGACTTGTGGTAGGCCGAGAGCAGATTGAAGTGCTCTTCGCCGGCCTTGTCGTAGCGCGCGAATCGCTTCTGCATCACCTCGCGGGCGATGTCGGCGGTGACCGTGCCTCCCTCGCCCACGTGCATGGCCGCGGCTTCGAGCACCGTCAGGGCCCGCCGGGCATCTCCGTCGGCTTCGACTGCCATGAGGGTCATCGCATCGGGCTCGACCGTCAGCCGTGAGCCACCCAGGCCACGCTCGGTATCGGCCAGGGCGCGCTGAAGCAGGAGCTCGATGGCTTCGGGACTGAGCGGCTGGAGAACGAACACCCGGGTCCGCGAAAGCAGCGCCCCGATCACCTCGAAGCTGGGATTCTCGGTAGTCGCGCCGATCAGGGTGATGGTGCCGTCCTCCGCGGGTGGGAGCAGGCTGTCCTGCTGAGCCTTGTTCAAGCGATGGATCTCGTCCACGAACATTATGGTCTGCTCGCCGCCCGACTCGAGCCGCTCGCGTGCCTCGGTGACGATCTCTCTGATGCGCGGCACACCCTCGGTCACGGCGCTGAACGGCACGAAGATTCGCTCGGTCGAGGTGGCCACGAGATGCGCCAGCGTCGTCTTGCCGCTGCCCGGCGGGCCCCAGAAGATCATCGATCCCGGAGCTCCACGCTCGATACCATCGCGGAGCGGCTTGCCGGGTGCCAGCAAGTGCTCCTGTCCCACGAACTCATCGAGCGTCGCCGGGCGCATGCGTGCCGCCAGCGGCCGGGTCTCACGGCCGGCAGTGAAGAGCGAGCTTTGGCGGGACGAACGTTTCCGGGGCATCTACCTCAACCAGCCTTCCAGCAGGAGATCCGTCAGGAAGAATCCCACTGCTCCACCGACGAACGCCAGCCCCGAAAGCCACCCCCGCTTGGACTGGAACTCCGGCACCAGATTGGAGGCCGCTACGTACAGGGTCACCCCTCCGGAAAGCGCCA
>JBDTUV010000300.1:0-3892 GCA_040007575.1 Gemmatimonadales bacterium | reverse complement strand
ATGGAGTCGATCCGGCACTCCTCGCTCTCGCGCGAGCCCAGCGGGCTGCCGTCGTCGAAGTAGGCCCGGCGATACCACTCACCGTCCCACCCGCTGGCCTCGACCGCGGCGGCGTAGTCCGCGGCCCGCCGCCGGAACTCGGCGGTGACGCCCATGTCGCCCCGCGCCTGCATGTGATCGGCAAACGACCGCAGCGTGGTGATAAGGAACCACGCCAGCCACACGCTCTCGCCGCGGCCTTCCACGCCAACGCGGTTCATGCCGTCGTTCCAGTCGCCGATGCCGATCAGCGGCAGCCCGTGCGCCCCGCTGGTGCACGCCCGCCGGAGTGCCCGGAGGCAGTGCTCGTATACGCTGCCGTGCTCGTCGGTCACCTCGGGCAGGTCATACAGCTCGTGCTCGTCCAGGGCGAGCGGACGCATGCTGAGGAAGGGCACGTACTCGTCGAGCACCGAAGCGTCGCCGGTCGTCCTGACGTAGTGGTCCACCACGTACGGCAGCCAGGCCAGGTCGTCCGAAAACCTGGTGCGCACCCCGCGCCCGCTGTGCGGATGCCACCAGTGCTGCACGTCGCCTTCGAGGAACTGGCGCGCCGCTGACCGGAGAATCTGCTCCCGCGCCAGCGCCGGCTCGGCGTAGACCAGCGCCATCACATCCTGCAGCTGATCGCGGAAGCCGTAGGCGCCGCTGCTCTGGTAGAGCGCCGAACGAGCCCACATCCGGCAGGCGAGCGCCTGGTAGAGCGTCCACCGGTTGAGCATCGCGTCGAAGCTGGGCTCCGGCGTCTTGACGGTGATGACCGAGAGCCGCTTGTCCCAGCGCTCCACCGTTTGGGTCAGGGCGGCCTTGGCCTTGGTGAGGTCACGGTAGCTTGCCACCGCCTGGCGGGCCTTGGCCTCGCTGTCGCAGGCGCCGAGCAGGATTGCGATCTCCCGGGTCTCGCCCGGGTCCAACTCAAGCACGCACTGCAGCGCGGCGCAGGGATCGATGCCGGCACCACTGATGCCGCCGAGCCCGCCGTCAGGACGAAGTGCCGCGGGTGCCTCCGCGGTGCCGTTCCGCCCCAGGAAATCGCGGCGGCTTCCAGTATAGGCAGTCACCGGCTCGGTGATGGCGTGGAACGCGGTCCATCCGGCGAACTGAGGATCGAACCAGTTCCGGGCCATGAATGTCTCGTGCTCGCGGTCGAACTCGGTGCGCACCTGGTGCTGGGTATGCTCCCGAAGCACGCCGAGAGTCCATTCCATGTAGGTCGTCACCGTGAGCCGGCGGGAGGTCTTGTCGCCGTTGGTTACCCGCAGCACCGCGAGCTTGACCGGCGCGTCTTCCGCCATGCCCAGGGTGAGATGGGTGATGATGCCGCCGTGATCCTGCGCGAAGGTCGAAGACCCCGGGCCGTGGCGGACGGTGTAGGGAGCCTCCTCCCTGATCGGTCCTGGTGTGGCGCACCACAGCTCACCGGTCTCGGCGTCCTGGAGGTAGATGACCTCGCTCACCGGGTCGCTTGCCGGATCGTTGTGCCACGGCGTGAGCCGGAAGAAGTAGCTGTTCTCGGCCCAGGTGAATCCGCCGCCCCGCTCGGTGACCACGAACCCGCCGTGGCGGTTGGCGATGATGTTCGACCACGGCGCCGGCGGCACCCGATCGCCGTTCACCCGGATCTCGTAGTCGCCGTCGGCGGTGAGGCCGCCGAAGCCGTTGTCCAGCGTCAGCTCCTTGGATCCTAAAGGAGTGCGGATGCGGGAAGGCCGGAAGGCCGGGATCGTGAGCGGGGTGGTCAGCAGCGCCGGAAGGCCGGCACTGATCCGCCTCACCGCGCGCGCCACCCGCGAGTCGCTCCGGGCCGGCGCGCGAGGCATGACCGGGAGGTCCTCGAAGTCGTCGCCCGGCAGCTCATCGGGCATCGCGGTCGCCAGGATCTTGCCCAGTGCGCGCCCGTCGCAGGGGATGTGGACCCGAGCCGTGGCGCGCAGCATGAGCAGCTCATCCGGCTTCAGCTGGTCCTTGCGCCGGACGAACACGCCGCCGGACTTGTCGATCGAGGTGGTGTCGGCAATGGCATAGACCGCGGCGGTGATCCGGTCGGCCAAGTCCTGGAAGTAGGTGGTCGGATGCCCGTTGAGCACGACCAGGTCCACCATCATGCCGCGGCGGCGCCAGTAGCGATGCGCAGTCAGCAGCTGGCGCAGGGTGGGTAGCCCTTCGGGCGCTTCGATAGTGGCGAGCAGGATCGGCCAGTCGCCCGAGACACCGTTGGCCCAGAGGAGCGCCTGGGAGCCCTTGTTTCGCCGTAGCTCCGACTGTGGGGCCCTGAGTGCTGGGCTGCCATAGAGTAGAAAGCCGGCCAGTTCCTGGTAGACCGCGGCATCACCCGGCGTCAGGTGGAACTCGCGCAGCTCCACCTGGCTCGAGGTCCAGGCGAGATCGAGCGCCCGCTGGGCGGCGTGCGTGTCGCGATAGCGATCGGCCAACTCGAAGGCCCGGTCCCGGCTGGTGGCGACGAGAGTGGTGAAGGCCACCGACGCCGACTGGCCCGGATCCAGCCGAACTCGGGTTCGAAGCGCGAAGATTGGGTCGAGCACCGCGCCGGTGGTCCCCGAGAGCGGCCCATCTTCGATCAGGGATATCGGGTTCCGGGTCGAGCGGCCCCGTCCCAGGAAGCGGGCTCGGTCGGTCTCGCAGCTCACCCATCCCACCCGGTCCTTACCGCCGTCCACCACGTGAACCACCCAAAGCGGGTTTTCCTTGGACGAACGCGGTCGACGGGTGGCGGTGATGGCGTTGGCCCAGGCGTGCCACTCGGTCTCGACGAAGAGGTTGCCGAACGCCGGGTGGACCCGGTCTGCCTCCGGCGGTGAGAGCACGATCTCGCCATAGCTGGTGAGCTCGATCTCCCTCGAATCGTCGGAGTTGTTGGTGACGGTAATCCGCCGCACCTCGGCCGAATCCTCCGGCACCACTGCGATCTCGGTGCGGGTCTCGATGTCGCCGTCGGCCCGATGGAAGGTGACCCGATCGGTCGCAAGGAAGGCGTTGTACCAGTCCGCCGGGGCGCACACCGGCTGATGCGCCGCCGACCAGACCCGCCCGCTCGATACGTCCTTCACGTAGCAGAACTGGCCGGTCGAGTCCCGGGTGCCGTCCGACTGCCAGCGCGTCACCGCCAGCCCTTCGTATCGGCTGTACCCCGCGCCGCAGTGGCTCACCATGATGGTATAGGGCAGGTGGCCCAGGAGGGCGACGTGCGGGGCGGGCGTGTCGGGTGTCTCCAGCTGCCGCACCGATGGCCGCTCGGTCTCTGCGTCCGGCATCGCCTGATCCAGCTGGGCCCCCTGCGGCTTCTGCGCCACCAGCCGGCGCGGAATCCGCTCGTGCAGCAGCAGCTCGGCCGAGCGTACCACCGCGTCGGTGTGAAAGCGGCGCTGCCACACCTGCGAGGTCAGCACGTTGGTCAGCGCCACCATGGCCATGCCGAGGTGGTGGGCCATGTAGGCGCCGACGACGTGGTTGTCGCTCTCGGGATCGGGACGGGTGTAGTCGATGGCATCGCGGAAGCCGTAGCGGCCCAGCGCGCCTCGGGTCTCCAGCAACTTCAGGTTCTCCAGAGACCGCTCCGGGTCCACCATGGCGGCGAGCACCGAGGCATAGGGAGCCACCACCAGCTCGCGGCCGAGTCCGCGCTTGAGGGCCAGGTCAGGCACCCCGAACGGGCGATACTGATAGGTGTGGTGCCGGTCGCGCACGTTGTACGCGCTCTCGCTCACGCCCCACGGCACGCCGCGCTCCGCGCCATAGGCGATCTGGCGGGTGAGCGCGCCATGGTAGGTCTGGCTCAGCACCGTGAACGGGAACGAGCGCACCCGCATGTAGTTGAGCGCCACTCCCTGGGCCT
>JBDTUV010000299.1:0-3916 GCA_040007575.1 Gemmatimonadales bacterium | reverse complement strand
CACCAAGGTCCTGGCCCGGCAGTATCGCATGCCAGCGGTCGATCTCACCCGCTTCGAGGTGGACCCGAAGATCATCAAGCTGGTCCCTGCCGAGATGGCCACTAAGAGCATCGTGCTTCCGCTCAAGCGCGAAGGCCGCACGCTCACCATCGCCATGGCCGATCCTACCGATCACGGCCTGCTGGAAGACCTCAAGTTCATCACCCGTTTCGATCTTTTCCCGGTCATTGCCGGCGAGTACACCCTCCGCAATCTGATCGAGAAGCACTACGAGTCCTCCGACCAGCAGCTCCAGACGCTGCTCAAGGACATGGAGGAGTCGGGCGAGGACGTGGAGGTCGTCGAGGAGCAGGAGGACGAGGCTGCCACCCAGGCGCAGATCGATGACGCGCCCGTGGTCAAGCTGATCAACGGCCTGCTGACCGACGCTGTGAAACGCGGCGCCAGCGACATTCACATCGAGCCGTTCGAGCACGAGATCCGGGTGCGCTACCGGATCGACGGCGCCCTCCTCGAGATCATGAAGCCGCCACTCAAGATGAAGGCGGCGCTCACGTCACGGGTGAAGATTCTCTCTCAGCTCAATATCGCCGAGCGGAGGGTGCCGCAGGACGGGCGCCTGAAGCTGAAGATGGGGGCCCGGGTGATCGACTTTCGCGTATCAACCCTCCCGGTGCTCTTCGGCGAGAAGATCGTGCTCCGAATCCTCGACAAGGGCAACCTGACGCTGGACCTGACCAAGTTCGGCTTCGAGGAGAAGGCGGAGCGCGATCTCATGAAGGCGATTCTCAACCCCTACGGCATGGTGCTGGTCACCGGGCCGACCGGGTCGGGAAAGACCACCACGCTGTATTCCGCGCTGTCGCGGATCAACACGACCGAAGTCAACATCATGACGGCCGAAGACCCGGTCGAGTACAACCTGATGGGCATCAATCAGGTGTTGGTGCGTACCGAGGTCGGGCTCACCTTTGCCGCCGCTCTGAGAGCGTTCCTCCGCCAGGACCCGAACATCATCATGATCGGTGAGATCCGTGACCTGGAGACCGGGGGTATCGCGATCAAGGCCGCGCTCACGGGCCACCTGGTGCTCTCTACCCTGCACACCAACGACGCGCCCAGTACCATCACCCGTATGATCGATATGGGTATCGAAGCGTTCAACGTGGCCAGCGCCGTAAACCTCGTGGTGGCGCAGCGTTTGGTGCGCCGTATCTGCAAGGACTGTAAGGCCGAGCATAAGTACACCGACGTCGAATTGACTGCGCTGGGCACAAATCTTGACAGTCTCAGGGCACTCAAGTTCATGAAGGGAGCCGGCTGCGATACCTGCAGCGGTACCGGCTACAAAGGCCGGGCCGGCCTCTACGAGGTCATGGCTCTCTCGCCTGAATTGCGCCGCCTGATCCTTCGGGGCGCCTCGGTGGCTGACATCCAGACCCAGGCAGTGGTTGACGGAATGCTCACGCTGCGGATGGACGGGATGAAGAAGATTGAGCGCGGCGTGACCACCCTCGAGGAAGTCGTTAAGGAGACTGCTGGATGACGTTCAATCTGCGGGCCCTGCTGGAAGAGATGATCCAAAAACAGGCCTCGGACCTCCATATCACGGTGGCCGAGCGTCCCAAATTGCGGGTTGACGGCGACATGGTCGACAGCTCCGCGATCGAGGTCCTTACCGCCAAGGATACTCTTCAGCTGGCGTATTCGGTGCTGACCGAAAACCAGAAGAAGCGCTTCGAGACCGACGACGAGCTGGACTTCTCGTTCGGGATTCAGAACCTGGCGCGCTTCCGCGGCAACGTATTCAAGCAGCGTGGCTGTGTTGCCATGGTAATCCGCATGATTCCCTTCAATGTGCGAACCTTTCAGGAGTTAGGCCTCCCAGCAGTCCTCGCCAAGCTGGCCGAGCGACCCCGCGGACTGATCCTAGTCACTGGCCCGACCGGATCGGGCAAATCGACCACGTTGGCGGCCATCATCGACAAGATTAACAAAGAGCGGAAGGGCCACATCATCACGGTGGAGGACCCGATCGAGTTCATCCATCGGCACCAGTCCTGTATCGTCAATCAGCGGGAGATCGGAACCGATACCAAGAGCTTCGCCTCGGCGCTGAAGTACGCGCTGCGCGAGGATCCGGACGTCATCCTGGTGGGAGAAATGCGGGACCTCGAGACCGTGGGCGCCGCCCTGACCATTGCGGAGACCGGCCACCTGGTGCTCGCCACCCTGCACACCAACTCGGCGGCAGAGTCGATCAACCGCGTGATCGACGTGTTCCCCTCGAATCAGCAGTCCCAGGTCCGGGCGCAGCTCGCCTTCGTGCTCGAGGGTGTGATCACCCAGACGCTGCTGCCGAAGCTCAAGGGACGCGGCCGATCCATGGCCGCCGAGATCATGGTTGCCACCCCGGCCATCCGCGCACTCATCCGGGACGACAAAGTCCACCAGATCTATTCCGCCATGCAGGCCGGCAAGAAGTTCGGAATGCAGACCATGAACGACGCGCTGTTTCAGCTCTACACCGCCCGTGAGGTTGCTCAGGAAGAGTGCGAGCGCGTGTCGCACGATCCCAAGGAGTTCCTCCGGATGATCGGGGTGACCCCGATGGAAGATCAGGAGATGGGCAGCGCCGATAAACCCCAGCAGCAGAAATCGGCAGGACTCCGCCGGTAACACTTAAGGGCGCACAGCCTGCGCCCACGATTCGGGAGAGGATAGATGCCGCTTTTCGAATACACCGCGCGGAATGCCGCCAACGGCCAGATCCAGAAGGGTCAGGTCGACGTCAAGACCAAGGAGGAGGTCAGCGCCTACCTCCGTAAGAACCGGATGATGCTGGTCAGCGTCCGCGAAGCGCCCAAGAAAATCACCCTTGGGGGTGGGATCGGTAAGGCGCGGGTCAAGACGCGCGACATCGTGATTTTCACCCGCCAGTTCGCCACCATGATCAACGCCGGCCTGCCGCTGGTGCAGTCCCTCACCATTCTGGCCGAGCAGACCGAGAACAAGACGCTGAAGGAGGTCACCAAGGCGGTGGTGCACGACGTCGAGTCGGGCAACACGCTGGCCGACGCCTTCTCGAAACATCCGAAGGCCTACAGCGACCTCTACGTCAACATGGTTGCAGCCGGTGAAGCCGGCGGTATTCTCGACACCATTCTGCTCCGTCTGGCGACGTTCCTGGAGAAGAGTGATGCCCTGGTCCGCAAGGTCAAGGGCGCGATGATCTACCCGGCCGTCATTTTCAGCGTGGCCATCATTGCCATTGCGGTGCTGCTGATCTTCGTCATTCCGACCTTCCAGAGCATGTTCGCCTCGGTGAACATGGAGCTGCCGCTGCCGACTCGCGTCGTCATCGGAATGTCGCAGCTGCTGATCGGGTTCTGGTGGGCATTTATCGCGGTCATTGTCGGGTCGATCTTCGTCTTCAAGAAGTATTACGCCACTCCTGGTGGTCAGAGGCGTATCGATGGGCTCATGCTCAAGGCCCCGGTCCTCGGCGACATCCTGCGGAAGTCCGCAGTGTCCCGGTTTACCCGGACGCTCGGCACCCTGATCTCCTCCGGCGTGTCGATTCTGGAGGGACTCGAGATCACGGCCAAGACCGCGGGCAACATGGTGATCCATGATGCCGTCATGGAATCGCGGCAATCGATCGCGGGTGGTGAAACGATCGCGGCCCCGCTGCAGAAGTCCCAGGTCTTTCCGCCCATGGTCATCTCGATGATCGCGGTCGGCGAGCAGACCGGCGGTCTGGACGAGATGCTGACCAAGATCGCCGACTTCTACGACGAGGAAGTGGACGTCGCCGTGTCATCGCTGCTCTCGCTGATGGAGCCGGTGATGATCGTGGTGCTCGGTGTCATCGTCGGCGGCATGGTGGTGGCGATGTACCTGCCGATCTTCGACA
>JBDTUV010000298.1:0-3935 GCA_040007575.1 Gemmatimonadales bacterium | reverse complement strand
ATGCCTTCGCCCTGGCGGCGATCGGGGCGCGCATCTCGGAGTTCGGCTTCACGCCCAACCGTGTGGCCGCGCTCGGCGAGAACGTGGTCCTGCTCGGGAACTTGGGCTGGTCGACCGTGCTCTACGTCCGCTTTCTGCGCGGCCGCGGCCCCTTTGCCAGCCTTGAGCGCTGGCAGACGGCCTACCTGCCAGCATACTCCGTCTGGGCCGTGATCGTCGTCGTGGGTTTCCCCCCGGTGTTCGGGTTCGACTGAGGGACCGCGCCGATTATGTACGGCATGAAAGCCAGCAGACTCCAGCAGCGGGTGACACGAACTCGCGTGAAAGGTTGCAAGTTGCTGGAATTGAGGGTGTTCTGGTGGCGCCTCTGGATCAGGAGAGTCCTGGTTGGCCCCAAAAGGTCGCCTGCGGCTGCGAGTCCAGGAGGGGCAATGCCCACGGTGAGAACCGTGGGCGGCTTTTTTGTAGCACCCAACCAAACCTCGCCTAAGCGTCAACTGCGATGATGGTTTGTTTACCGTAATGGCGCAGCGTGATGGGCAGTCGTGTCGCCGCTTCGTCGAGCCGCTGCCGAATTACCGCATCAAACCAGTCGGTATCGTCAACGATGAGGAATCCGCCGGCTATGATCCGGGGCAGGAGGCAGTCGATCTCAGCCCAAACCACGGTCGGGTCATGGCTTCCGTCCAGGTAGACCAGGCTGAAATGATCGAAGGCCAGGCGGGCGCCGGCCCGCCAAACGTACAACTGATCCAACTGACCGAGAAACAATTCGGAATCCATCATGTAATGAACATGATTGGCGTATCTCGCCAGGTTCTGTTTCATGGCGCGATAGTGCCGGTCATCATAGTTGAACGGCGCGCCCGCGTAAGGTCGCGAACCATATGGGTCAACCGTGAGTACGAGGGGCCGAGCCGGGTGAGGGTACGCCAAATCCAGGAGTCTGAGTATCAGCAGGGCCGATCCCCCTGATCTGGTCCCGATCTCAAGGAACGGAGGGGGATCGGCACTCCGGGGTGCGGCCACGACAGCGCGCGCCAACTCCATCAGGAATTGTGTCTTCGTGTCGCTCTTTTGACGGCATCGGAAAACTTCCCAGCGGAGGCGGAGGGTACTGGGGTCGGTGGGGATGGGTATGCTCCTCAGTAATTGCGGCTATGGACGACCAGGCCACTCCCTCGCAGCCTGGACCCAAAGGTATCACCCCCAGACGGGCCCATTAAGGACGCCCACGAGGGCAACTACTGAATGAAGACGACAGCCTCTTCGGTGGTGACCAGTGCTGTCTTTCCCCGCGAATCGAAGGTGACATTGCGCGGCGTGCCGCCCACGAACAGCGTCCGTCTCGTGGCCAGCGTGGTGCGGTCCAGGATCCGCACCTCACCTGCCGCAGGCAGGAGCACATAGAGCTGCTCGCCATCCGGAGTCAGCCCGAGCCCATAGGCCGCCGTCCCGAAGGAGACAGAAGTCACCTCGCCGCTCTCCAGATCCACGACGTCGAGCCCACTCTGCTCGTTCGCCACGTAGAGCTCCGAGCCATTCGGGGCCACGGCTATACGCTGCGGCGATCCGCCAACGTAGTACGTGCGGGTGATCGTGTTCGAGACGGTGCTGATAGCGGTCACTGTCCCAGCATCTCGCGAGGTAACGTAGAGCGTGCATTCATCGGGGCCGAATGCCAGACCGTTGGCCGCCCGGCCCACGTCCAAGGTGCCGAGCACGGCGTAGCCGGCCGCATCCACGACATACAGCGTTCCGGCGGCCGTCGTGGCGTAGACTCGTTCCCCACTCGGCGTGATCGCGAGATTAAAGCCGTCGCTGGTCAGCGGTATGGTGGCCAGGAGCGCGTTGGCGGCCACATCCACCACGGCAAGGCCACGACCGTTCTGAAGCGTCGCGTAGGCCCGCGTCCCGGCCGGGTTGATAACCACATGCGGCGGGGTCGAGCCCACATTCACAGCCGCGGTGAAGTCCGCCGACCTCAGATCACCCCTTAGTAGCGAGCTGGTTCCGATGAGAGCCACATAAGTGGTGCCGTTCCTGGCGACCGCGACCCCATACGGGCGCCCGGCCAGGACTCGCGTCAAGGCAACGACACCGACAGGGTGGGTTGGGCGACTAGCCCAGCTAGCCGCATAGCGGAAGCGGAGATTAGACCGGGTCAGGTACGACCCACAGCCTTGCAGAAAGCCATGGCGGCCCTCCAAAGCGTCTATGCTGTCATGGCTCGATGAAGGGGCAAGAGAGTGGCGACCGGCGATCGGGACCGCCAGGCCCAAGACCAGCACCAGCAAGCGTTGCATGGACTGCCCGGGGAAGGAGAGACATCATCTTCGGGCAAGGATCGCACCAGCGGGCTTCGGCTCAGCGTTTGGTGCGAATCAGGGACCCCATCAGCGTTCCCACGAGCGCCGCCGGCCCCGCAATAAATAGTACGGCTCGACCTACCTCATCCGCGCCGCACTGGGTGTCCGGATCGCTGCAAAAACCCGCCAGGAAGACTGTCGTCGCGACCGCCCCGACGACCCCGCCGACCAGGAGACCTGTCCCCGTATGCGAGCGGGTGCTCAGGGTATCCGTGCGCCAATGCCTCGAGCTGTCCGAGCTCCATGAGCGGAAGGGCGCGCCGAGGGCCTGTCCCTGGAGCCGGGCCGGCGTGGTCAGGCAGAGGCTCAAGGCGAGCAGCGCGGGAAGGGTGCGTCGGCCTAGCATTGGTGGAGGAGACGCTCACGGCTTGAGCCCGTACACATTCAGGCGATTCGAGAACGTGGCCAGATACACCTTCCCGTTTGCGATGGTGGGCGCGAGGTTTGGGTGGTGCGAGTCCCTGTGCCATGAGAGGTGTGACGCATAATCTACGAGAGCGGCAGCGGCCGGATAGAGGAAAAATGGGACGAGAACGGGCTGTTTTGCGACAGATTTGCCGTCGAATTGTCGCATTGCATCGGCTCGCCGCCTCGCTCCCTGGTCGTCAGCATCCAACGAAGCTGGCGGGCTCCTGTACCACGTTGTACGATTAGGCAACACCCCCAAAACTTATTTGCGCGTTTCCTGTGCCCTGGAGGGCCCATGGACGCACTCACCCACTCGCACGGGCCCGGTTGGCACGGTGCCTCGGTGCTCGTTGTCGACGACGAGTCGGTGATGCGCGCGCTCGTACGCCGCACGCTCGAGGCGGAAGACTTTGAGGTGGAGGAGGCCAACGACGGCGAGTCCGCGCTGGCACTCATCCAGGCGCGCAAGGAACCCTTCGATCTGGTGCTGACCGATCTCTCCATGCCGGGAATCGATGGGCGGCAGCTTTCCGAAACCCTGGCGCGGTATCGGCCGAGCGTCGCTGTGCTCTGTATGTCAGGTAATCCCGATGCGGTGCCGCGTATCGGTCCCTCGGACATTGTCGTCCGGGTGATGCGGAAGCCGTTTACGGCCGAGGACCTGTATCACGCTATCCGCGACACGATTACCCGGTCGGTCGAGCTGGTTAAGGCCGCTGAGGACGAACTTGACCAGGCGCATGCGGGACTGAGCAAACTGGCGGCGACGCTGGAGTCGAGTCGGACGATGCGGGTGGAGACTGTGGATCTCGTCATCGCGGCGCGGGGGCTGCGCCGGATCGAAGGATCGGACTAACGAGAGGAAGCAGCGAGGAGGCTCAGGGAGCCGATTCCAGGAATAGAAGACCCACGCCCACGGCAATCTGTAGCGGCGGCCTCGAGCTGCCAGGTCCCAGGCCCCCGAAGCGGACCCGGTAGAGCCGGTCCTGAATCCGCAGCTGGACCCGGGCGATCTGACCAACTTTGTACGCCACTGTGGTACCGACGATCCCCGTCACCGTTGAGCTCTCGAACAGATCCTCGTAGGCTGGTTGGCCGCCAAACACCACGCCTAGGCCGGTATGAACCTCCCACGAGAGCCGCCGGGCTCGCGATCGC
>JBDTUV010000297.1:0-3952 GCA_040007575.1 Gemmatimonadales bacterium | reverse complement strand
GCCCAGAGCGAGACCAGCGCCAGGTAGGTTCCCAGCGCCACCATGATCTGAAAGGCGATGTGGACGATCGTGACGTTGGGCCAGTCTTCCCGGGGAAAGTCCTTCAATCCTTTCACCACCGCCCCGGGATCGTGAAAGGCGAGAAGCGAGAGACCGTAAGGAATCTTGATCGCGTAGCGTAGCTTGCCGTCATCCACGTCGGGCCAGCCTCCGACCGTCAGGGGAGCTCCCGCCATCGTCTCGAAATGCGCCTCCATGGCTGCGAGCTTCACCGGCTGCCGCGATGCCACCTGCCGCGCGCTGAGATCCCCCGACAGGGGCTGAAGCAGCGCGGCCGGCGCGCCCACCAGCAGCGCGACACTCAACGCACGGCGATGGAACGCATTGGACGGATCGAAGAGTAGCAGGAACGCGTGGATGCCGGCCACCGCAAAGCCGGTAGCGGCGAACGCGGCCAGAGTCATGTGCAGGGTCTGCTGAAACGCCGCTGGATTCAGCATTGCGGCGATCGGATCGACGTTGGTGATCCGGCCCCCGACGATCTCGAACCCGGCAGGCGAGTTCATCCAGGCGTTGGCGGTCACGACGAAGATTCCGGAGGCGATTCCGCTCACGGCCACGGCCACGCCGGACCAGATATGTGCCCGCGGTGAGATCCGGTCCCAGCCGTACAGGTAGATCCCCAGGAAGATGGCCTCGGTGAAAAAGGCGAACCCCTCCAGAGAGAACGGCATCCCGATGATCCCGCCGGCGAGCTTCATGAACTCGGGCCAGAGCAGAACCAGCTCGAAGGAGAGCACCGTGCCGGAGACAGCGCCCACCGCAAAGAGAATGGCGGTGCCTTTCGACCAGCGCTTGGCCAGCTCGAGATAGATACCGTCGCCGGTCTTCTGCCAGCGCCGCTCGGCGATGACCATGAGCACCGGCATGCCGATGCCGACGACGGCGAAGATGATATGAAAGGCCAGAGAGACGGCCATCTGGGAGCGGGCGGCGAGGAGATCAGGCATGGGGACAAGGTATCGCCGAACGTCTCAGGTCGCGACGGGCAGGCGGCCCAGGGCTGAATCTTTTGGGATACCCGCGCAGTAGAGCCTCATAGGGTCTATCGCGGGCCATCCATCTTTCAATCGCTGGAGGTTACATGTCGCAACGCTCGTGTCGATCGCGCGCGGCGCTGGCCGGTGCCGTCCTGGCCTCGCTCGCCGGGTATGGGTCGGCGGCAGGGCAGGGAGAGGGCAAGATCCCCATTACCACCTCGTCGGCCGAGGCAAAGCAGCAATACATGAAGGGCCGAACCCTGGCCGAGAACCTCCGCGGGCATGACTCCCGCCAGTTCCTGGGGCAGGCCGCGGCAAAGGATCCGACATTTGCCCTGGCTCATTACAGCCTGGCTCTGAGTGCGCCGACGGCCAAGGACTTCTTCGACCACCTGAGGCAGGCCGCCGCCCTCTCCGAGAAGGCTTCCGAAGGGGAGCGGCTGATGATCCTCGGCCTGCAGGCCGGGGCCAACGCCGACACCAGGACCCAGCGGGACTACTACGAGCGGCTGGCCGCCGCCTATCCCCGGGACGAGCGCGCGCACTTCCTGCTGGGGGGCGCGTATTTCGGGCAGCAGGACATGCCCAAGGCCATCCAGGAGTATCGTAAAGCGGTAGAGGTTGCGCCGGACTTTGCCCCGGCGTACAACCTCCTGGGCTACGCCGAGCGACAGGCCGGTGCGTATGGTGCGGCCGAAGCCGCCTTCAAGAAGTATATCGAGCTGATACCCGGCGATCCCAACCCCTACGACTCCTATGCCGAGCTGTTGATGAAGATGGGCCGGTTCGACGAGTCCATTGCCATGTACCGGAAGGCGCTGGCCACCGATCCCGACTTCGCTCCCTCCCGCATCGGTATCGCCACGAACCTGATGCTGCAGGGCAAGCACGACGCGGCACGGGCGGAGATCCGGAAGTCCTACCAGGCGGCCCGGAACGACGGCGAGCGCCGGGGTGCGCTGTTCACCGCGGCCGTGATCTACGCCGACGAAGGGAAATTCGAGCAGGCGCTGACCGAGCTGAAGCGGGAGTACGCCATCGCCGAAAAGATCAACGATCAGGCCGCGATGTCGGCCGACGTAGTGGCCATGGGCGATGTGCTGCTGGAGGCCGGCAAGCCGGAAGAGGCCCGGAAGCGGTACCTCCAGGCGGTCGAGCTGGTCCAGCAGTCGGACCTGTCCCAGGAAGTGAAGGAGAACACGCAGCTGGTCCATCACTACAACCTGGGACGGGCGGCGGCTCGCGCCGGTGACCTGGCCGGAGCCAGGCAGCACGCCACCGCGTACATGAAGGGTGCCACCGCCAAGAAGAACGATGCCCAGACCAAGCAGGCTTACGAGCTGATGGGGACCATCGCGCTGGCGGAGAAAAAGTTCGACCAGGCTATTGCGGACCTGAGCAAGGGGAACCAGCAGGATGCGTACACCCTGTACCGGATCGCCTGGGCCTATCAGGAGAAGGGAGACGAAGACATGGCGAGCGAGTTATTCCAGAAGGTGGCGAACCAGAACTCGCTGCCGGCGCTGAACTACTCGTTCGTGAGGGCCAAAGCGAAGAAGATGAAGGCCTGACACCAGACTACCGCCCGGGATGTACCAATATTGTAGTCACCAATAACTGAGGGTTCTTATCGATCCCTGAGTGCAACAGCTGTCACTCGCAATTAGCCGGGTCTGCACTTCGCCGCAACGCAGTCGGGATGCACGGTTTTCCTTCTGCCTGATTCTGCGGCCGGCTTTGGGCTGGAAATCGTCAACTCTGCTGCTCCCAACCGGTAACTGAAGCAGGGCGCAGTTTTGAGCATGTCAGGCACGTCGCTTGCGCTTCCCCCCACGAATCGCACAACCCCCAAAGTCACAACCATGTCTCCTCCGCACCGCCAGGAGGGAATACGCTCATGCAATCGACCCTAAGCAACGGCCAGACCGAGCAGTGGAGCTGGATGGTCACCCAGATATGGGGCTGGATCTGGTCCGGCATGTCATGGATTCTGGATCTCCAGCAACTGGTGTTCGGCTACGTGCTCGGTGGCAGCTCTCCGGCGCTGACCGTCCTGAAGGCCACGCTCCTGCTGCTGCCCGCCGCGGTGCTCATTGTCAGCCTGTGGGCGATGATGATTTCGCTCTATACCCTGCCGTTCCGTTCCGGCCGGGGCCACTTCCTCACCGCGCTGTTGATGTCGTGGTGGGACGTCGGCCGGATGGGCTGGTTCTACTGGGCCGGCATGGGCCGCTTTCTCTTCGTGCTTGCCGGCTGGATCGGGAGCCTGATCCGGGCAGTCGCCCGGCTTACCTGGAACGCCATCAAGGGCGCGCTGAACTCGCCCTTTGCCGTCCTCGATTGGACCTCACGGCGCTACTTCCAGCCCGGTGTGCCATGGCTGGCGTTCCTGCTGCTGCTCCTGTGGTCGGCGATCGAAGCCACCATCTTCACGTTCACCCTGCGCCCGACCATGAACGAGCTGCTGGCCGACCTCACCGGGGCCGAGCCGAACGCGGTCATGCTGTCGGCGCTGCTCTACGTCTTCCTGTTCTTCCTGGTGGGCGGAAGCTTCGCCTGCATTCAGGCGCTGAACGACGCGATCAAGAGCAAGCAGTACGGCACCATCATCTCCATGGTGCTCATCGAGGCCGTAGTGGCGATGTTCGAGGTCCTGTTCCTCTATCGCGAGCTGGTGGACGCCATCACTCCGTGGATGGCCCAGCAGGGGTTCAACCTGGGTATCGGCGGGACGCTGGCTCTGGCGTTCGCCGGCTGGCTCGGTGTCCGCGGCATGACCTGGTTCCTCTTCGGGCGGTATGGCACGCCGGCGCTCATTGCCGTGCTGGCTCGGGAGACGATCAGCCGCGAGGGCGCCAGTGTCGATATTGCTCCACCGCGGCAGCCCGAGTTCTGGAAGGCTCCGATCACGG
>JBDTUV010000296.1:0-3975 GCA_040007575.1 Gemmatimonadales bacterium | reverse complement strand
CGGTACGCCCCGACCCCGGCATGCCGCGCCAGGCGTGGTTCGGGATCACGGCATCAAGAACGCAAATTTGAGTCGCGAGGCGGGATGAGCCGACCGGAGGGACGCTATCTCCCCATTGAGTCGTACGGGATCGTCGGCGACCTCCAGACGGCGGCGCTGGTGGGCCTCGACGGCGGTATCGACTTTCTCTGCCTCCCGCGTTTCGATTCGCCGTCGGTGTTCGCCGCCCTGCTCGATGCCGAGCAGGGTGGAAGGTTCACCGTCTCGCCCGAGCTGACCAACCCCCGCCACAAGCAGATCTATCTGCCGGACACGAATATCCTGCTCACCCGCTTCCTGTCTGATCAGGGCGTCGCGGAGATCTCCGATTTCATGCCGATCCACCCCGAGCAACACTCGAGCCGGCTGGTGCGCCGGGTGAAGACCGTGCGGGGTGAAATCCGGTTCCGGATTTGTTGCGCCCCGCGATTCGACTACGCCCGGGCCCAGCACACCGCGGCGGCTGAGCCGGGCGGGGTGCGCTTCAGCGGGGACGGCGGCATGGTTCTACGCCTGTCATCCACCGTGCCGCTCCACTGCCAGGGGGGAGATGCGGTCGCCGATGTCACCTTACGGCGGGGCGAGACCGCGGCCTTCATTCTCGAGCAGGTCACCGAGGACACCGCCTACCCGACCGATCTCGATCGTTACGTCGTCGAGTCTTTCAAGGAGACGATGAACTTCTGGCGCGAGTGGATCGGCCGATCGACCTATACCGGGCGATGGCGGGACGAGGTGCACCGCTCCGCACTCACGCTCAAGCTCCTGTACTGCCTGTCGAGCGGATCCGTCGTGGCCGCACCCACGTTCGGGCTCCCGGAGACGATCGGAGGTGAACGGAACTGGGATTACCGGTACACCTGGATCCGCGACGCCTCGTTCACCCTGTACGCCCTGACCCGGCTGGGGATGACGGACGAGGCGAAGACGTTTATCGAGTGGCTGGGCCGGCGCTTCGAGACATCGCATCCGGACACCCTGCAGACGCTCTACGCCCTCGACGGGCGAGCCGATCTCACCGAGCGGACCCTCGACCATCTCGAAGGCTACCGTGGATCGCGGCCGGTCCGGGTCGGCAATGGGGCGGCCAACCAGCTCCAGCTCGACATCTACGGCGAGCTCCTCGACGCGCTCTACCTGTATGACAAGTACGGCAAGTCGACCAGCCACGATCTCTGGGGCAGGATCGCCGCGCTGGTCGAGTGGGTCTGCGACAATTGGGAGTGCCCCGATGACGGGGTGTGGGAGGTACGGAGCGGGCGGCGGGAATTCCTCTACTCCAGGGTGCTGTGCTGGGTCGCGCTCGACCGCGGTATCAGGCTCTCGGTGAAGCGGTCGTTTCCGGCCCCGCTGGAGCGCTGGCGCGCGGCGCGCGATGCGATCTACCGTGACGTCTTCGAGAGCTTCTGGGACCCCGCGGCGGAGTGCTTCGTGGGCGTGAAGGGCACGACCCGGCTCGACGCCGCCTGCCTCATCATGCCCCTCGTCCGCTTCATATCGCCCACGGACCCTCGCTGGCTCTCGACGCTGCGCGCGGTGGAGCGACGCCTCGTGCAGGATTCACTCGTCTTCCGATACGAGGTGGAGGGGATCGAGACCGACGGGCTCACGGGCATCGAAGGGACCTTCTCCATCTGCTCGTTCTGGTACATCGAGTGCCTCTCGCGCTCGGGAGATCTGCAGAAGGCGCGCTTCCTCTTCGAGAAGATGCTGGGCTACGCGAATCACCTCGGTCTCTATTCCGAGGAGATCGGGCCAACGGGGGAGCACCTGGGGAATTTTCCCCAGGCATTTACCCACCTGGCGCTGATCAGCGCGGCCTACGACCTCGACCGGCGGCTCTCCGGGGCCGGGTGGCGGGTCTAGGTGAGAAACCGCGGCTACATTGAGTTGATATGACTACTTCGCTGAACGACGCTCGGCCAGTGGGCTGGCCCACCGCTCCCTCGCGTGGAACTGGCCTCCTGCTCGCGGGAGACATCGGTGGGACCAAGACCGCGCTGGCCGTGTTCTCCGCCGAGCGCGGGCCGCGGGCACCGCTCCTCCAGGCGGAATTTTCTAGTGGGAAGTATGCCTCGCTCGGGGTGATGGTCCGCCAGTTCCTGGCGGGGACTGATGTCCGAATCGGGCGAGCCTGCTTCGACGTGGCCGGGCCGGTAATGGCCGGCCGCGCCAACGTCACCAACCTGTCCTGGCTTCTCACCGAAGCCGAGCTCGCCGCGGAGTTGCAGATTCCCTCGGTCCACCTGCTGAACGATCTCGAGGCGATCGCCGTCGCTACCTCCGTGCTGGAGCCCCACGATCTTCATACCCTCAACCCAGGCGAGCCGCTGGCCGGCGGATCGCTTGCGGTCATCGCCCCTGGCACCGGGCTGGGCGAGGCCTTCCTCACCTGGGATGGCACCCGCTATCGCGCGTTTCCGTCCGAGGGCGGCCATGCCGACTTCGCGCCCACCACCGAGCAGCAGGTCGGGCTGCTCTCCTATCTCAGGCGACGGTTCGACCACGTCAGCGTCGAGCGAGTCTGCTCCGGCCCCGGTCTCTTCAACATCTACCGGTATCTGCGGGAATCCGGTGATGCGCCCGAGTCGGCCGAGCTCGCCGGCGCGCTCGCAGCGGCCGAGGACGGCCCTCGCCTCATCGGCGAAGCGGCCTTTCGGCCGGCGCCCGACCCGCTGAGCCGCGCCGCCATCGAGCTGTTTGTCTCGATTCTGGGGGCGGAGGCCGGGAACCTCGCCTTGAAGGTCCTGGCAACTGGTGGTGTCTACTTGGCAGGCGGCATTCCCTCACGAATCCTTCCCGCGCTGGGCGACGGCCGGTTCATGCGGGCGTTCGTCGCCAAAGGCCGCCTGGGCGCGGTGCTGACCCGAGTACCGGTGTATGTGGTCGCGCTGCGCGCGGCGCTCCTGGGTGCAGCGCTGCGCGGCCTGGAGCTTGCCGCCGCCCACCCCGATTGAGAGAGAAAGGTCGCGATGCAGCTCGGCATGATCGGACTGGGACGCATGGGCGGCAACATGGTCCGCCGGCTGATGGCCGCGGGACACGGGTGCGTGGTCTACGACGTTCATCCTCCGGCGGTGAAGGCGCTCGTCGGTGAGGGGGCGACCGGCGCCGACTCGCTGCAGACCTTCGTGAGCGCACTGAAGTCTCCGCGAGCGGTGTGGCTGATGGTGCCCGCGGCGCTGGTGGATCAGACGCTCTCAGGGCTTTCGTCCCTCCTGGCCTCGGGCGACACCGTGGTTGACGGCGGCAATTCGTACTATCACGACGATATCCGACGGTCCGCGGAACTGAAGGAGAAGGGTATCCATTACCTAGATGTGGGGACCAGCGGCGGCGTCTTCGGCCTGGAGCGCGGCTACTGCCTGATGATCGGCGGCGAGCTCTCGGCGGTGGAACGGCTGGAGCCGGTGTTCGCCGCGCTCGCTCCCGGATTGGACGCCGCTCCCCGTACGCCGGGACGCGATAGCAAAACGACGGCGGAGCGCGGCTATCTCCACTGCGGCCCCGCCGGCGCGGGACACTTCGTGAAGATGGTGCACAACGGGATCGAGTACGGCATCATGGCGGCGTACGCCGAAGGACTCAACATCCTGCACCACGCGGACGCCGGGCTCCGCGATCGGGAGAAGGACGCGGAGACCACGCCGCTCCGCCATCCGGAGCACTTCCAATATCAACTCGATCTTCCCGCCATCGCCGAGCTGTGGCGACGAGGCAGCGTGATCAGCAGCTGGCTGCTGGATCTCACCGCCCGGGCCCTGCGCGAGAGCCCGGATCTCAAGGGCTTTGCAGGACGGGTGTCCGACTCGGGCGAGGGCCGCTGGACCGTCGCCGCAGCGGTCGAGGAATCGGTCCCCGTCCCGGTGCTGAGTGCCGCCCTGTTCCAGCGGTTCAGCTCCCGCGGGGAGGGCGACTTCGCCAATAAGCTCCTCT
>JBDTUV010000295.1:0-3987 GCA_040007575.1 Gemmatimonadales bacterium | reverse complement strand
CCACATGCATGCCCTCGGCGTTCCGCCGCCGGATCGCCTTGGCGACCTCGGTGCCTCCGATCATGGTGCTGAGCCGCAGCTGGTTCCCCCCAGTGAGGAAGACGCCGTCCACGGTATCGAGCACGTCCAGCCATTCCCGGTGCTCGCAGTCGGCCCGGCTCTGGATCGGGAGCGACTTTGCGTCGCCTACGCCGAGGCTGCGGAATAGGTCCTCGTAGCGGCCACCGGTATCGCTCAGCGAGGAGGCAGTCGGGATGATCGCGATGCGGCAGCCGGCTCCGCCTGCACCGCAGAGCGTGGCAAAGCGACGCAGGATGGCGACGTCGCCTATCTTCTCCTCCGCGCCGCCCACCGGAATGATGTAGCCCCGAACCTTCTCCACAGCCTCCTCCTTGGTACCTGGCTGCTACCCTTCGAACGTTCCCTGGACCAGGGGACGGCCCCCTCGAACGTGCCACCGCCCCCGGGCCATCACATCCTGGACTCCACCATCCGAATCGAGCACCACCAGATCGGCGTCGGATCCCACGGCCACGCGGCCTTTGTCCGGCAGCATCAAGAGGCGGGCAGGATTGGAGGTGAAAGCCGGCAACACGCGCTCCAGGGGCTGACCGCAAGCCAGTAGCTCCTTGAGCGTGTCGCCCAGAGCGGAAGGGCGCCCCACGTCCAGGGCGACCACCCGTCCTTCCTCATCGAATGAAGGCAGGCACCCACCACCATCCGAGCTCACCGTCACCTTCTCCCGTGGCAATCCTGCGGCGAGGTAACGGGTGAGCGCCACGGCTGCCGGCCAGGCATCCTCGCCTTCCTCCACCGGAAATGCGGTGATGTCGATGGTACAGCCTTCCCGTACCAAGGCCAGTGCTTCATCGAACAGCGCCTTCCGGCGGTTGACGTGCGTTGGATTGAAGACCGCAGCGGGTACCTCGCTGCGCTTGATGGCTTGGCGAACCAGGTCGAGCCCGCGTGGCCCGTCACCGACGTGCAGGTGCACGATGCCGGCCTTCCCCGCCATAAGACCGCCGACGTGGGCATCCCCGGCCACCCGGAGAAGCTCGTCCAGGGTTGGCTGGCTCGAGCGATGGTCACTGATCGCCAGCTCGCCGACTCCCAGTATGCGATCGATGAGGACTAGGTCCCCCCGCACGCTGCCGGTTACCGTAGCCGGTGGCACGTGGTATCCACCGGTGTAGCAATAGGCGCTCAGCCCCTCGGCCACGAGCCCACGGGCCACGGTCACCAACTCTGCGGGAGACCGCACAGTGTCATCGGTTCCCAGCACCCCGATCGCCGTGGTCACGCCCGCCGCGGTAAGGCGGCTGAGGCCGATCGGTGGGACCCTCGTGTTCGGCCCCGCCTCCCCACCGCCGCCCGTCAGATGCAGGTGGCCGTCTATGAGCCCGGGAATTACTCGGCGCCCTTCGAGATCGTGCTCCCGGACGCCGAGTGCAGCCGGCAGGGCCGGCAGCGAGCTTCCGACCCACACGATGGTCTCACCTGCTACCAGCAGGTGCGCGCGGCCTTGAGGCTCGGGGGCGTAGAGTTCGGCGTTCCGCAGTAGCTCGATCATGATTCCCGGATAAGGTGCATGCGAGTAAGAAGTTACCCTCAACCGGTGACTCGGGCCATTGGCCCGTCGAGGGAACTCTCGCTTAAGGCGCTGCACCGCGGCGCGTGAGCTACTGCTCCAGGCCGGAAGGCACTCCGTTTGGATACTGTTTCTGGATGGCTGCCTGGATCCGCTGGATTCGATTCTCCGGGTTGGGATGGGTGCTGAAGAACTCCGGTGGCCTGCCTCCTTGCGAGCTCTGGTCCAGGATCTTCATCAAACCCACCATCGAGCGCGGATCGTACCCAGCCTCTGACGCGAGGCGCACGCCCAACCCATCCGCCTCGAGCTCGTCCTGCCGGCCGAACCGCATTCCCACCAGCTGGCCGATCATGGCTGCGATTGCGGCGGAGTTTCGGCTGGATGGGTTGTTGGGGTCGTAAGTTGCGAGCACTGCGGCACCGGTAAGGCCCTCGGTCAGCTGCTGCTTAGCGATGTGCTCGGCACCGTGCCTGCCGACGACATGCCCGATCTCATGGCCCAGCACGCCCGCCAGCTGGCCATCGCTCTGCAGCCGACGGAGCAGCCCCTCGGTTATAAAGACCTGTCCGCCGGGTAAGGCAAAGGCGTTGATGGTTTCGGGATCGTCGAGGAGGTGGAATTCGAAGGTGTACGGACTCTGACCCGCTGCGGTTTTAGAGACCAGGCGCTCACCGATCCGGCGGACCCGTGCCTGCGCCTCTGGATCGGGGTCGAGGCCACCGAATTGTTGAACCATTTCGGGAGCGGCCTGGAGCCCCAGTGCTACTTCCTGCTCCGGCGTAATGCCTGCGACGTGCTGTTTTTCCTGAGTAATGGGGTTGAAGGCACTCTTCCCGAAATACCCCAGCACGGAGATCACTACTACTACCAGAGCCATCAAGAGTCTGCTGCGAGACACGGAGCCCCCCTGAAAGGAAGCTCAAACCTTATCTCGGCCGCTACTTCCGGCCGTGATAGCCCTCACTCGGTTCGAAACCCGCTTACGGCACCGGTCAGCTTCTCGGCGGCCTCGGCAAGGTGGGTGGCGGAAGAGGAGATCTCTTCGGTGGACGCGTTGAGCTCCTGCGCCGCCGCGGCTATCTGCTCGGCCGCTGCGGCGTACTCCTCGGTGCCGGCCGAGACCTCTCGCATCCGTCCAGCTATGCCCTCGACGAGGCCGCGGACTTCTCCCGCCGAGCTGGAGATGTGCCGGGTCCACTCGTCGTTTGCCTCGGCCTGGGAGGCCACGTCCTTGAGTCCTTCGGCCGCGGAGTGGGCAGCTTCTCGCGCTGCCGTGCCGCCACGGCCGAGCCGGAGCAGCCGGTCACGGGCGGTCTGAACCTGGGCCACCACGCTCTGAACCGTGTCGCTGGTCGAGGTGGCCGCGCGGGCTGCTTGCCCAGCGAGCTTGCGCACCTCTTCGGCAACCACACTGAACCCGCGTCCTTCCTCGCCCGCTCGCGCGGCCTCGATCGACGCGTTCAGCGCCAGCATGTGAGTCTGCTTGGCGATCGCCTTTGCCTGGGTGATGAACTTCTCGATCTCGCCCGAGGCGGTCGCGAGTGCTTCCGCCTCGGTCGCTCCCCGCTCGATCTCCTCGGCTAACCGGGCGAGCTCTGTCGTGCTCTCATCCAGCCGCTCGCGGTGAGACCGTGCCAGTCGGGCCAATGCCGCATTCCGCTCTGCGGCCTGGATTGCCCCGGCAGCGAGCTCATGCGCGATGTCGAGGATCTTGCCGGCGTCCTGCGCCGCGGCCCGTACTACCACCGCCTGCTTGTTCGCGCGCTCGGTCAGGTCAGCGGTGGTACTCGCCACCTCTTGGGTTGAAGCCGTCATCTGCTGGGTCGAGGCAGCCATCTGCTGCGCCATCGCGGAGGCCTCATGCGAATGCTGCCGGATCGTCCCGACCAGCTCCTGCAGCCGGGTGATCATTCCAACGATGGATGACGAGAGCCCGTCCAGCCCCGGTCGGCCCGCCCAGCCTGGCAGGGTAAGATCTCCTTCCGAGACCTTCATGGCCGCGACCGCGGCCTTACCGGTTGCCTTCAACACCCGGCTCAGTAGCATCCGCACCAGCAGCTGCTCTAAGGCTGTCCCCAGTGCGAATACCGCGAGGGTCCCCCAGACCACGGGGTTCTCCGCGATGGACGATTCGGCTGAAGAGGGGCAGACCAGAAAGAGGATCACGGCGACCGCTGCCGCGACGACCGCTGCGGCCGCGAGCCCTATCAGGTGCAGATTGAGAACGAACCGGTTGCGGGATGCCATCGAATCTCGGGTTCAGTGACCCTGCGGGGGATTGTTTGCGCCCTTGCACTTGCAAGACGGAGGCCCCGGCGGACGGGCGGACGGGCGGACAGGCGGACGGAGAAAGCAGCCGGCTGCGACGTAGCAGTAAAACCGCGCTAGGAATAGAT
>JBDTUV010000294.1:0-4001 GCA_040007575.1 Gemmatimonadales bacterium | reverse complement strand
AATCGGAGGACACCGTCGTCGTCATTGACGGTCAGAAGCGGATCATGCTCGGCTCTAATAACTACCTCGGACTCACTCACCATCCGAAAGTTCTCGAGGCTGCGTCGCGCGCGCTCGGCCGTTACGGCTCGGGGTGCACCGGGAGCAGGTTCCTGAACGGCACGCTGGACCTGCACGAGCAGCTGGAGACGGCCCTGGCCGAGTTCCTGGGTAAGGAAGCCTGCCTAGTCTTCTCCACTGGTTACTCCGCCAACCTGGGGCTTATTGCCGGCCTGGTGGGCCGCGGCGACGTGGTATACCTCGACAAGCTGGATCATGCCTCCATCGTGGACGGCGCTAAGCTCTCGTACGGTGAGACGGAGCGATTCAACCATGGCGACCTGGCCAGCCTTGAGCGCCGCCTGGAGCGGAATGGCCCGAGCCGCGGGGCTATGATCGTGGTGGACGGTGTGTATTCGATGGAAGGCAACATCGCCGATGTGCCGGGGCTTTCCCGGATCGCGCGGAAGTACGGGGCGGCCTTGGCCCTCGATGACGCGCACGCTATTGGAGTCCTGGGCCCCAACGGCGATGGGACGGCAGCCCACTTCGGCATGACCGAAGAGGTAGACATCATTGCCGGGACGTTCTCCAAGTCTCTGGCCTCCATCGGCGGATTCGTAGCGGCGTCCGACAGCGTCATACACTATCTCAAGCACCACAGCCGGTCGCTCATCTTCACCGCATCGCTGCCTCCCGCCAATACTGCAGGGGTGCTGGCGGCGCTGGCGGTCCTGCAGCAAGAGCCGTGGCGTCGTGATCAGCTGTGGGCCAACACTCGCCGCCTCCAGGAAGGGTTCCGCGGCCTGGGCTTCGACATCGGCCCGACCGACACGCCGATCGTGCCGGTGCTCATCGGTCCGCTGGAGAAGACCTTCCTGATGTGGCGCCGCCTGTTCGATGCAGGCGTCTTTACCAATCCGGTCGCGCCGCCGGCAGTGCCGCCGTCACAGTGCCGGCTCCGTACCAGCCTGATGGCCACGCACACCTTCGAGCAGATTGACTTCGCTCTGGAGCAGTTCGGGACGATTGGCAGGGAACTGGGGGTCATTTGACCGAACGCCTGCGCGTCCGAGCGGCGCGCGACCGGCGGGACCTCAAACGCTTCATCGACCTGCCCTATCGACTACACCCGCGGGACCCTGTCTGGGTCCCGCCGTTGCGTCGGGACGTGGAGCTGCTCCTCTCCCGAACCAGGAATCCCTTCTTCGAGCACGCCGAGGCCGAGTACTTCCTGGCCGAGCGGGACGGCGAGGTAGTCGGCCGCATTGCGGCGATCAGCAACCGGCTTCACAACGAGACGCATGGTGATCGGGTCGGCTTCTTCGGTTTCTTCGAGAGTGTCGACGATCAAGCCGTGGCTAGCGCTCTGCTGGACGCAGCCGCGGAGTGGTGCCGGAATCAGGGCCACGATGTTCTTCGCGGCCCCGCCTCGTTCTCAGTTAATGATGAATGCGGGTTGCTGGTGGACGGCTTCGAGACGCCGCCTACCCTGATGATGCCGCACAATCCTCGCTATTACATCCCCCTGCTCGAGCGCGCCGGCTTTGCCAAGGCCAAGGACCTCTGGGTCTATCAAGGCGGGAGCGAGGAGCGGTACGTCCCGGTGCCCGAGCGGCTGGCCCGGGGTACAGAGCTCATCCGGCAGCGCCAGGGGATCACACTTCGCTCGCTGAACATGCGGGATTTTCAGGGCGAGGTGGAACGGATCAAGGAGCTGTACAACGCCGCCTGGGAAAAGAACTGGGGCTTCGTCCCCATGACCGAGCACGAGATCGACCATCTGGCGGAGCAGTTCAAGCCGGTGGTCATCCCGGATATGGTGCCCATGGCCGAGAAGGATGGAAAGCTGATCGGATTCGGCATCGCGTTGCCCGACCTCAATGTCGTCTTCAAGCGGCATCGCTCCGGCCGCCTCTTTCCGATGATTCTCGACCTGCTCTGGTCACTCAAAATGAAGCGGATCCGGCGGGCCCGCATTCTCCTGCTCGGTGTTCACCCGGAGTACCGCAGCAAGGGGATCGATGCGATGCTCTACCACTGGATCTGGACCAAATCCGGAGAGCGCCGCATTTACTGGGGCGAGGCTGGATGGATTCTGGAAGACAACCCGGCGATGAACGCCGGTCTCGAGAAAATGACCTTCCGGGTTTACAAGACCTACCGGCTGTACGACCGCAGCATATGAAGGCGCTGGTGACCGGCGCTACCGGCTTCGTGGGAAGCCACCTGGCGGAGACTCTGCGACGCCGCGGACACGAGGTCACCGCGCTGGCCCGGTCATCGCGGAAGGCGGAGGCCCTGACCTCTGAGGGTGTACGGGTGGTGACTGGAGACCTGCACGATGCTGGAGCCCTCGATCGTGCCGCCTCGGGCCAGGACATCATTTACCATGTCGCCGGGGTCGTAGCTGCGCGGGACGAGGCCGACTTTCTGCGAGCCAACCGGGATGGAACCCGAAATATTCTCAAAGCGGCGGAGCGGAGCGGCAATCCTCGCTTCGTGCTGGTGTCTTCACTGGCAGCCGGCGGGCCCTCTCGCCGGGGTGCCCCGCTCACCGGCAGCGAGACTCCCCATCCGGTCACCGCATACGGTCGTAGCAAGCTCGCGGCCGAACAGATGGTGCGAGGGAGCACGCTTCGGTGGTCGATATTACGGCCGCCGGTCGTCTACGGCCCACGAGACCGGGAAATCCTCAAGGTATTTCGGCTCGCGCGGCTCGGCATGGCGCCAGTGTTCGGCGATGGATCGCAGGAGCTCTCGGCGGTGCACGCATCGGACCTGGCCCGGGCACTGGTGGCCGCAGGGGAGAGTGCTACCACGATTGGGGGCACCTATACGGCATGCCACCCCGAGGTGTTCACCAGCGCGGAGCTCGGCCACGCCGTGGCTCGGGCGATGGGTCGCTCCGTCACCACCATTCGTATTCCCTCTCCAGTCGGGCGAGCCCTCCTTTCACTTACCGGGGCCAGCGCCCGCCTCATGCGGCAAGTCACTATCCTGACGACCGACAAGGCGAACGAGTTCTTTCAGCCGGCCTGGACCGGCGATCCGGGACCTTTGACCCGTGACACCGGTTGGCACGCCACGTACGACCTCGAGAGAGGCCTCACCGATACCTATCAATGGTACCGGCAGGCCGGATGGCTCTGAGCTGACTCTCTCTTCGACGGCACCTGCCCAGGGTCGCTCCGACCCCCTCCGGGCGGTCGACCTGCTGCTGCTCGCCTATCTGGCCATCGTCTCGGTCGTAGCGGCTCTCCGCGCGCCCCGCGTGCCCGAATGCTGGTGGCTCCTGGTGGCTCACGGGCTCGTTGTCGTCCTCGTGTATCTGGTCACCCGGCCGGGTCTCGGGCCGGTAGGGAGGACGATCCGAGAGATCTACCCTCTGCTTCTACTCCCCGCGCTGTACAGCGAGCTGGACATTCTGAATGTGGCCAGTGTTCCGGTTCACGACGCGCTGGTACAACACTGGGAACTGCTGCTTTTCGGAGGGCAGGTGAGCCGGGAGTGGTGGCAGGCTGCTCCGAGCCGGTTTTGGTCTACGGTCCTCCACGCGGCCTACCTCTCGTACTATCTCATCATCTCCGCCCCCGCGCTGTACTTCGCCTGGCGCGGGGACCTCCAGGCAGTCCGCCGTTTCGTGCTTGTCGTCATTGCGACCTTCGTCATCTGCTATCTCATCTTCATCTTCTTCCCCGTGGCCGGCCCGTATTACGAGTTTCGTCGCCCTGCCGCATGGTTTACGGACAACCTGCCGGCGCGCCTCACGTATGAGGCGCTGGCCAGCGGCAGCTCCTACGGCGCGGCGTTCCCCTCCTCGCACGTGGCGGCGGCGCTAGCGGCAACCCTGGCGGCCGCCCGCAGCTCGCGGCGCCTGGGCCTGCTGCTGGTGATTCCGACGCTGCTGCTGACGATCGGCGTCGTGTACTGCCAGATGCACTACGGGGTGGATGCGCTGG
>JBDTUV010000293.1:0-4008 GCA_040007575.1 Gemmatimonadales bacterium | reverse complement strand
TCTTCCGGGTGATCGGGGAGTACCGCTCGGAGCGGCGGGCGGCGCTCCAGGATCCGTCCACTGGGGGCCCGCTATTCGTCAGCGGGCTACCTCAACCGGCAACTGAGTTCAACGGCTTCCGGCTCGATCTGCTGGCGTCGTTCGAGCCTACGCCGGGGACGGTGGCATTCTTGGGCTACGGCAGCTCGCTGGAGAGCGACCGGGAGTTCAATTGGTCAAGGCTGGAGCGGGTGAAGGACGGGTTTTTCGTAAAGCTCGCGTATCAGATAAGACGATAAACGGGTACGCGCACCGGAGAAGAGCAGATTCTAGCCTCCCGGCAAGTCCCTCTTGCTCAGCCGCAGTAGCCGCAGGGCAAGCGTTTCAATCCATACGAAGATGAGGAGCAGCCACACCCGTTGCTTGACCGGGCCTGTTAGCCCCAGCACCGGGATCGCGAAGAGCGCCCATGCGGCAAAGGCGGCAAGGAGTACCAGCGATGCCACATCAGTCCAGCGGGAGTCGCGCTTCAGCCGACCGTACAAGACGAGTGGGCTCGCGATCGCCACAAACACTATGGAGTCGCTCAGCAGGAAATGCGCGCGGTGATGGAAGGAACCGGGATCCCCGCGGCAACCGGGATCGCAGGGCGCAAACGCCAGCGCGGCGTAGAAGAGTCCGTACCCGATGATCAGCGCTATACCAAGCCAGTCTCCCGGTCCAGCCTGAATGTCTCGATGCAGGCCAAGCGCGAAGACGGCCATCAGTAGACCGAAAATCAGGAATGTCGCGTTCATGAGAAGCGCCGTCGGCGCGCCGGTGGAGCCAAGCTCGCTGACGAACTGCTTCATGTGACTGTAGCCCGGAGAGCCGGCCCCAGCTGCCAACGCTCCGATGGTGTAGACAAGAGGAGCCGCCACACCGCACAGCGCCAGGGTTCGGAGGCGCGGACCTCGAGCGGCTTTCATTTCTGTCCTTTCGACTCCTCCCAGTTCACCCGGTGCATCAAGTGATGAATCCCCGGGGCAAGGAGCAGGCCGGTAACGGCAATCACAACCAGACCACAGTACAGCGCATACAGCCCGGCGAAGAGCTTCCCCGGCTCCGACAGCTCGACCTTCACCGGCCCCATGCCGCCCAGGAGCATGGCTGAATTGAGAAATGCGTCACGCCAGAGCAGATGCTCGTAGCGCTCGTAGCCCCACATCCCCAATGCCAGTGAGAAGGTGAGCACCGCGAGCGAGAACGCTAGATGGACCAGCTGGTGCTGGAGGAAGGGCCTATGGCCCTTGGGCTTTAGAACCCGCGGCACAATTCATCCTCTCGTTCGTTGATCCTGGGCTGCCTGACATCCTCGCATAAGCTGCCGGCCGTAACACGCCGCGGCAAGCCCACTATCGGCGCAATGGACCAACACCGTTACCATCTCGGGGAATGTCACCCTCGCGGGTAACGCAAATGATGTCTGGATCTTCCAGATTGCGGGGGGTATCGCTCAGGCGTCTGCCGCGCGGGTTGTCCTAACCAGCGGCGCACTGGTGCGAAACGTTTTCTGGCAGGTGGCCGGCGTCGTGGCCATTGGAACGACCGCCCACTCGCGCAACGCTGAAGGGCCGCCTCCTGGCACAAACCGCCGTCACTCTCGCGGGTAACACGATCGTTGAACCGTAGCCGCAGGCTGGCCTCCCTCACTTCGAGGGGGGCCGGCTGCCGCGCTTGGCGCGGCGTTTCGATGCCGACTTGGATTTCGGAACGCCTTTGGACTTCGCCTTTCGCCTGGAACTCCCCTTCTTGGAGGGCTTGACCCGTTCGGGAAGCTTGGCACTCCCCGTCTCGCGATTCCACTCCTCGAACGTCTCCTCTGAGATCTCTCCCTTCACCAGTAGCTCCGCGAACTTCCGGCGCTGTGCTTTGCTCTTGAAAGGCATTCGTTCCCCTCAGCGATCGTAGGGCCGAGCAAAACGCGGCGCGTGGGGTGCTGGTTCGTCCAGCGACTGGCGATAGATCACACAACCTCGAATGAATTCTGGCCATTCCGGAACGATCGGAAACGGATCCTGCTTCTCGGGCAGAAGACCCCACAGCGCGGGATGATGCCAGCAGAGTTCATGGCCAGTGCTGTCTCGATGGGTGCGAATGCCCCGGCGGAGGTTGCGGACCTCAACAATGAGTTGCTCCCGTGACATAGTCTCGAGATCGTCGTCCATGCTTCCTCCTGACGCGCTCCCACGAATCCCCACTGATCGAACTGCCCAAGTGGGCCCCTGACCAAGATGCAACACCACCGAACAGCCGTCGAGGCTCCCCAATCTTCAATCTTTCCCGTTGCCGCCGGGACGCCGCCCCGTATACCTTGGAACCCGCGCACGCCCTCTTCGGGACTTACCCTAATGTCTCCATCGTCCCCTATGCCGTTCGAGACCTCGGTCGTCGCTGCGGCGCCGGCCGGTTATGAGACCCCGCTCCTCGCACTCGCGCTGCCACGCGGGCCGCTGCCTCCATCCCTCGCCGGGCTGGACAAACAGACTGGTGGCGGCATCGCCCGACTGCTCTCCACCGGAGACTTCTCGGCCAAGAAGGACGAGACGGCTGTGCTCTATCCACCGGGTCCCGCGCCTCGAGTGCTGCTGGTGGGGCTGGGCAAGCCGGATGAGGTAGACCGCTCCGCCATCCGGCGCGCCGCCGCCGTCGCCGCCAAACGCGCGCGCTCCCTCGGCGTGTCCCGCGCGGCGTTTCATCTCTCGGCCGACGCCCGGGGCAAAGTCAGCCACGCGGACGCCGGCCAGATGATTGCGGAGGGCCTCAACCAGGGCGCATGGCAATACAGCGACATGAAGAAGCCGGGAGAGGACAAGAAGCCGCCGCTCGAGCGATTCGATGTGCTGTCGCATGACGGCGCCGCCGACTTGATCCAGGGTCATAAAGTGGGCGAGGCCATCGGGGCAGGGCAGACCTTTGCCCGCGGGCTCCAGGTTCTGCCCGGCAACATCGCCACGCCCACCTACGTGGCCAACGTCGCTCGCGACCTGGCCCAACGGCACGGCTTCGGGATCACCATCCTCGACAAGGCCGCCATCATTAAAGAGAAGATGGGCGCCCTGATGTCGGTGGCGCAGGGCAGCGCCGAGGAGCCGCGCTTCATTGCCATCGAGTACAACGGAGCCGAGGGCGCCCCCATCGTACTCATAGGAAAGGGCGTCACCTTCGACACCGGCGGCATCTCGATCAAGCCGGCGCAGAACATGGAAGACATGAAGTACGACATGTCCGGCGCCGCCGCCGTGCTCGGCACCTTCGAGATGCTGGGCCGGCTCAAGCCCAAGGTGCACGTGGTCGGCCTGATCCCGAGTACCGAGAACATGCCTTCCGGCACCGCGGTAAAGCCGGGCGACGTGGTGATCAGCCACCTGGGCAAGACGATCGAGATCATCAACACGGACGCGGAGGGCCGGCTGATACTGGCCGACGCGCTTTCGTATGCCCGGCGCTACGATCCGGCGGCAGTGGTGGACATCGCGACCCTCACCGGCGCTATCGTCGTAGCGTTGGGGCACACGGCGTCCGGGGTGATGGGGACCGACGATAAGCTGGTGGAGGAGATCCGCTGCGCCGGCGATCGGGCCGACGAGCGGGTCTGGCCCTTGCCGCTGTGGGACGATTATCGTGATCTGATGAAATCCGACATCGCCGACGTCAAGAACAGCGGGGGACGCCCTGCCGGAAGCATCTCTGCCGGCTGGTTCCTGCGCGAGTTCGTGGACGGTTTCCCCTGGGCTCACCTCGACATCGCGGGGACTGCCTACTCCGACCGTGAGGATGCGACCCGGGTGAAGGGGCCGACGGGGGTGGGGGTCAGGCTGTTTTCTGAGTTTGTGTTGTCCAGAAGCGTAAGCGGTGAGCGGTGAGTGGTGCGTGGGCACGATGGATGGGGGCCCCTGTCATCCTGAGCGCAGCGAAGGATCGGCCTGAATCCGAGCCGACCCTTCGGTCGCCTTCGCTGCGCTCAGGCTTCCTCAGGATCACAACGGG
>JBDTUV010000292.1:0-4011 GCA_040007575.1 Gemmatimonadales bacterium | reverse complement strand
CCTTTTCCGCCGCCGGGGTCGTCCTTTCTCGCCGTAGGTGAGAGTGCTTCGTCCATGCCGGAGAATTGCAGGTTCCGATCCTGTGTCATGGCCTGACTCCTTTACTGGTGAGCTGATGATCCTTCCCACGGATGCGTCCAGCTGCCCATTCCGAAAACCAGCGACTACGCAGGGGTGCGGCGCGAGATAAGCTATAACCCGCGGCTCGTCGCGCCTTCGAGCCATAGGCGATGATAACCTGTTTGCCCGGGAGAGAACATAGACAGCCTCGCTCATCGAAGTCATCAAGGCTTCAACACCACCTTCACGGATTCATCTTCCTTGGGGAGGAACGTGTCGTAGAGCCTCTCTGTGCTGCGAAACGGTAAAAAGGTGATCAAGCGCGCGAATGTATTAAGGCCGTAAGCTCTCATTTCTGTGTCCTGCGACACGGTTTCAGGACGCACAAAGCCCTCGTGCGCGAAAGGCGCATGAGGGCGGTGATCGGCGCGGGGCCGGAAGAGGTTAGTCGCTGGGGGCGGCCGGACTCAGCACGGCGCGCAGCATGCGACCCAGCGCCTCGGGCGAGAACGGCTTTTCGATATAGGGCATGCCCCGAGCCAGGAGTCCGCGCCTGGTCAGGTCGTCGTCGGTGTATCCTGACATGAAGATCACCGGCAGTCCGGGCCGCAGCTCAGAGAGCCGGCGAGCGAGCTCCTGTCCCCCGAGCTCAGGCATGGCCAGGTCGGTGAGGACGGCATCCACCTCTTCATGATCCATTATAAGGACGAGCGCCTCACGGCCGTTGGCCGCCTCGAGCACCTCGAAACCAGCCTCGGCCAGCGAGCGCCGGGCCATGGTTCGCACCAGCGGGTCATCCTCTACCACGAGTATCGTGGCATTTTCGCGCCATTCGGGCTCTTCCGGCGCTGCCGTGGTGGGCTGGCGCGGCGTTTCCGAGACCGCCGGCAGGTAGATTTTGAACGTGGTGCCCATCCCGGGCTCACTGTAGGGCCAGATGTAGCCGTCGCTCTGCTTCACGATGCCGTACACCATGGCCAGTCCGAGCCCACTTCCCTTGCCGACTCCCTTGGTCGTGAAGAAGGGCTCGAACAGGTGCTTCATCGCCTCCTTGTCGATCCCTTTGCCGGTGTCACTGACCACCAGGGCCACATAGGGGCCGGGCGGGATGCTGGTGCCTGGTCGGTCCGCGACGTAGCGCTCGGAGAGGCGGACGTTGCGGGTCTCCACCGTCATGGTGCCGCCGTCCGGCATCGCGTCCCGCGCGTTGATGGCGAGGTTCAGCAGCACCTGATCGATCTGCACCAGGTCAGCCCGCACCGCGGCCAGGTCGGGAGCGAGCGCGACCTTGACGCTCTGTTGCTCCGTGAGTGTGCGACGGAGGATGGGCTCCAGCTTCCGGACCACCGTGTTGAGGTCCACTGCCTGCGGCTGGAGGATCTGCCGACGGCTGAATGCCAGCAGTTGTCGAGTGATCGAGGCGGTTCGCTCGGCCGCCTCCCGGATGTACTCGGCGTCCTGCCGAACGGCTGGGGGCACATCGGTGCGGCGCAGAATGAACTCGGTGGCCCCCAGCACCACCGACATCTGGTTGTTGGCCTCGTGGGCCATGCCACCGGCTAACTGTCCCACAACCTCCAGGCGCTCCGCATGTCGGAGCCGTTCCTCGGCCAGCCGACGATCGGTCTGATCCAGAACAAAGAACACGGTATCATTTAGCTCCGCGCCAAGGCGGGCGCCCCCGGCTACTACCGCGACCTTGCTGCCGTCCTTACGGATGAACTCTTTCTCGTATGGCGTGCAGGCGCCGGTGACTCGCACCTGTTCCCTTGCGCGGGTATCTGCCTCCTCATGGCCAGCGGGGCTCAGCCGGCCCTGGCGAAGAAGTCCCTGCTCGAGGTCCTGCCGGGTGTATCCGAGCATCTGGAGAAGTGCGTCGTTAGCGCCAGTAACCACTCCGCCGTTCCAGAACCCGATACCGATCATCCCGGAATCGAATACGCTCCGGAATCGCGCCTCGCTGGCCAGCACCGCCATCTCGGCCTTCTTGCTGTTCGTGACGTCGCGCTGCGAGCCCCAGGCCCGGACGATCCGCCCGTCCTCGACGATGCCAATGAGATTGTTGAGGAAGTATCGCTCACCACCCTGGCGGTCACGCTCATGGGACTCGGCGTCGGCGAGCCGGTAGCCGCTGGCGATGAAGGCCTGAAGAAACTCGAGGTTCTTCGGATCCGATCGCGGCATGAGGTCACCGAGCCGGGCACCGATCAGCTCCGTGGCGCTCGGGAAGCCGTACATGTGGGCCATTGCATCGTTGCACTCGGCCAGCTCGGCCCGCGCGTAGAAGAGGTCGATCTGCTCAGCCGCGGGCAGGGTCACCGGCACAGGCTCGGGGAGCTCGATCCGCCACACTCCCTCGGCCGTCTGCTCGATAAGAACCCGGTAGCGCTCCTCGCTTTTCTTCGCCTCGCGAGCGGCCGCTTCGGCCCGAACCTGGGCCTGCAGCCTGGAGCGGCCCAGCCAGCCGGCCGCGAGACCGGTCAGGGCGAAGAGGACGGCACCCAGCGGGCCTACTAGGGCCGTTGTATCGAGGGACGTCGATGGCGGGAAGAAGAAATAGAGTGCCAGGGCCACGCTGGCGGCCGTCGCGGCCACGGCGGGACCCAGGCCGCCGGCCCATGCAGCAAAAAACACCGCCGGAAACAGGGTGACGAAAGGCAGCTGGGAGCCCAGTACCGGGGTCAACAACATTCTCGCTATCATCATGAGGAGAACAGCGATGAGGGCGAGCAGGTAGGGAAAGAATCGGTTCAGGGATGAATCGGGTCGAGGCACTCGCAACGCGGGTGGTGGGTTCAGGCGCGTAGATGCGGATGGCTAAGTTGTCGTAAGTAGGGGGGAAACTTCCTTAGTGGCAAGTCTGAAGCTGAATTCTGCATACTCAGTCGCCAGGCTCGATGGCGGAGTTTTGCTCGGTCGTGCGGCGTTTGCGTCAGGTAGGCTGGAAAGTGTCGCAGTTTCGGTCGGTCCTCAGCTGGATTCGAACCCGATTAACGCTCCGAACTTCTCAGGGGTTCCCCTATGGCTTGTCCCCTGCGGCCCAATTACAGTTATAAGTATTCGTGTCAACATCCCCGCTTGGCCTTCGTGTCTTGCTGCTCACTGCTAATCCTCGTGATGCAGACTTGGTCACGTGCGTCGTCGAGCGGACCAATCCCCTGAGTACGGTGGTTCACGTCGAGACCCGGGCGGCCTTCTTGCGCGCTCTGGAGATATTCGAGCCCGATGTGATCCTCTGCAACGACGCCGCGGCCGAGTTCGACGCCGCCGGCGCGTTGCGACTGTCCCAGACCCAGCTGCAGGCCTCCCCCTTCCTGCTGCTGGCAGACACCTTCGAACAAAACGATTCCGACTGTTTAAAGATGGGCGCCTGGGACTGCATCTTCCGATCTGACCTCTCCCGTCTCCTTCCCGCCATCACCATGGCGCTGGATGCGCGCATGCCGTTGCGCCGGTTATCGAGGCGTCAGCGCGAAGTCCTGCAGCTGCTCGCCATGAGCTGCTCTACCCGGGAAATCGCCCAGCGGCTGCGGTTGAGCGTGAAGACGGTCGAAACCCATCGGGCCGCTATCATGAAGCGACTGGGCATTCGCGAGTTCGCGAATCTGGTGCGCTACTCACTGAGCATCGGTCTGATCGAGCGGGAGCAGCCTCAAGACGTCGAACACGCTGTCGCTTAGCCGATCGTCTGTCTCCCGGCGATCCGGCTCCCCCCCGGGCTGCCGAATACCCTGTAGCACCATTATGATTGGCAGTACCAAGCAGCATCCAGGCAAGTACTCAACGTGGCACCGTCGTGCAGAGACGGTGGTCTCAACGGTACTCAGGGCTTTGCCCGATGGCTGGCTCTCCTTTGCCTGTTTAGCGTAGCACCCAGACATGTCCACTGAACATTTGTCGGGTCTCAGGATCCTGCTGCTGGAAGACGATCTCCGCGATGCGGAGCTGATC
>JBDTUV010000291.1:0-4012 GCA_040007575.1 Gemmatimonadales bacterium | reverse complement strand
AACTGCCCCGCCGCCCCGCTGCCCCGCTCGTGGATCAGCTAAACCGCCCGCTCCGAAGCCTGCGGACTTCCGTCACCGATCGCTGCAACATGCGATGCCGGTACTGCATGCCGGAGGAGGACTATATCTGGCTGCCTCGCGAATCGATTCTCTCCTTCGAGGAGATCGATCGCCTGGTCGGCATCTTCGCCCGACTCGGCGTGCACAAGGTCCGCCTCACGGGCGGCGAGCCGTTGCTGCGCCATGACCTGCCCAAGCTGGTCGCCATGCTGCGTCGCCAGCCTTTGCTCGGCGATCTCGCGCTCACCACCAACGGCATCCTTTTAGCTCGCCACGCGGCCGAGCTGCGTGCGGCCGGGCTGGGCCGAGTCACGGTGAGCCTCGATACGCTGAAGGGGAGCCGCATGCAGGAGTTTGCCCGCAGTGCCAGGCACGCGGACATTCTGGAAGGAATCGCCGCCGCCCGTGCTGCCGGATTGGGGGTCAAGCTCAATACCGTAGTGATCCGCGAGTACAATGACGATGAGCTGATCGACCTGGTCGAGTACGGCCGGGCAGCCGGCGTCGAAGTGCGGTTCATCGAGTACATGGATGTGGGTGGCGCCACCGGCTGGTCGATGCAGCAGGTGGTGAGCCGTCGAGAGATTCTCGAGCGGCTGGCGCATCGCTATGGCTCGGTCGAGCCGATAGAGCACACCGACTGGGCCCCGGCCGAGCGATTCGCCTTGCCGGATGGAACAAGCGTCGGTGTGATCGCTTCGACCACCGCGCCCTTCTGCCGCACCTGTGATCGCGGGCGGCTCACGGCGGACGGGACCTGGCTGCTCTGCCTGTACGGGGAGACCGGGCTCGATCTGCGCGAGGCGCTCCGGGTCGGCCTTACCGATGAGGAGATCGCGGCCCGCATCGCGGAGACGTGGAGTGCCCGGACCGACCGTGGCGCCGAAGTACGAGCAGCGGTCCCCGACCGTGGGGTCCTGTACCAGCTGGAGTCGCTCCGGGCCGATCCGCGCCGGGAGATGCACACCCGGGGCGGGTGATGGCGCTCAACATCGCCCTCATCCAGCCCCAGATTCCTCCCAACACCGGCAACATCGCCCGCCTCTGCGTCGCGACCGACACACCGCTCCATCTCATTGAGCCGCTCGGCTTCTCTATCACGGATGCCGAAGTGCGGCGCGCCGGCCTGGACTATTGGGATCGTCTGGATCTATGGGTTCATCCGAACTGGTTTGCCTTTCGTGACGCCATCAATCGCAGCCGCTGTCTTTACTTCTCGGCCAAGGCGACGCAGAGCTACCTCAGCGCTCCGTATCGCTCGAATAGCTGCCTCGTGTTCGGGAGTGAAACCGAGGGAATGCCTCTGCGGATCCTCGAGAAGCACCCCGAGCAGTGTTTCACGATTCCGATGACTGGTCCGGTACGAAGTCTGAACCTGGCGAACTCGGTGAGCATTGTGCTGTATGAGGCCCTCCGGCAAACCGGTCAGGAGTCTGGAGTCAGGGGCCTGGAATCCGACGCAAGTCGTCAGGTTGCACCTCCGGACTCCCGACTCCCGACTCCCGACTGACATTATATTTCAGCGGCTTAAATCGATACACTTCACTTCAAACCTGAAATCATCGAGAGCACTGCATGCTGGCTAAGGTCGCGGTGGTTGGGGCGGGAAACGTCGGAGCCACGGCGGCCCAGCGATTGGCCGAGAAGAATCTGGCTCGAACCGTGGTGATGGTAGACGTCGTGGACGGAGTACCACAGGGGAAAGGACTCGATCAGTGGCAGTCGGGGCCGATCGAGGGCTTCGATACTCGGGTCATCGGGAGTAACAACTACGACGAGGCCGCGGGGGCGGAGGTGTTCGTCGTGACGGCGGGTATTGCCCGAAAGCCGGGGATGAGCCGCGACGACCTGGCCAAGACCAACGCCGGCATCGTGCGGTCGGTAGCCGAACAGATCGCGCGGGTCGCTCCCAAGTCGATCATCGTGGTGGTCTCCAATCCGCTCGACGTGATGTGCTACGTGGCGATGAAGGCGAGCCGCTTCCCTCGCGAGCGCGTGATCGGCATGGCCGGAGTGCTCGATACTGCCCGCTATCGCATGTTCCTGGCCGAGGCACTGGACGTGTCGGTCGAGGACATCCAGGCGATGGTGCTCGGGGGCCACGGAGACACGATGGTGCCGCTGATCTCCTACACCACTGTTTCCGGCATCCCCGTCACTCAGCTCATCGATAAGGCCAAGCTCGACGAGATCGTCGCCCGCACCAGGAACGGGGGAGCTGAAATCGTGGCGTTCCTCAAGACCGGCTCGGCCTTCTATGCCCCGAGCGCTGCCGCAGTGCAGATGGTCGAGGCGATCGCCCTGGACAAGAAGCGCATTCTCCCCTGCTCAGCCTGGCTTCAGGGAGAGTTCGGCCTGCGTGACGTGTTCTGTGGAGTACCGTGCAAGATCGGACGCAAGGGGCTGGAGCGGGTCATCGAGGTGACGCTCACCGGCGCCGAGCGGGAGGAGCTGCACCAGTCGGCCGAGGCGGTTCGTGCCACCCAGACCCTCATGGACGCGTGACCGGATACAGAGCATGACTCGGCTGCGGCTCCTCTGGAATTCGTCCGTGGGCAAGAAGGCGGTCATGGCTGTCACCGGCCTGATCTGGGTGGCGTACCTCATCACGCACATGCTCGCCAATCTGCTGGTGTTCCAGGGTCCGGACAAAATCAACGCCTACAGCGCCTTTCTCCACGGCACCGGTGGCGCCTTGTGGGCCCCCCGCCTGGTGCTGGTCGCGGCTCTGGTGCTCCATGTCGTCGCCGCTATCCAGCTGGCCGGCCGGAGGCACCAGGCACGACCCGTCGGTTACGCGGGAGGATACGAGCCGCAGGTCTCCTCCATTGCCGCCCGCACGATCCGATGGGGCGGCGCCCTGATCCTGCTTTTTCTGGTATACCATATCCTGCACTTCACCGTTGGCACCGTGCACCCGGGATTTGTCGAGGGCAACCCGTATCACAACGTCGCGACCGGCTTTCAGAACATTTTTGTCGTTCTTTTTTATCTCGCCGTCATGGCGTTTGTGGGCCTTCACCTCTATCACGGGTTGTGGGGCAGCGGACGCAGTCTGGGCATGAGCCCGCCGTCACCCCGCCCGCTTCGGCACAGCGTTGCCCTGGTGCTGGCCCTCCTCATCTGGCTGGGCTTCTCTCTGATCCCGATCGCGGTGTACGCAGGGGTAGTGCGATGATCGTGCTGGAACCGAAGGTCCCCTCCGGCCCCGTCGAGCAGAAGTGGGACAAGCATCGCTTCGAGATGAAGCTGGTGAACCCAGCCAACAAGCGGAAATACACCGTTCTGATCGTCGGCAGTGGGCTGGCCGGCGCTTCGGCTGCGGCCACGCTGAGCGAGCTGGGTTACAACGTAAAGTGCTTCTGCTTCCACGACTCGCCGAGGCGGGCGCACAGCATCGCGGCGCAGGGTGGCATCAACGCGGCCAAGAACTACCGGAACGACGGTGACAGCATCTACCGGCTGTTCTACGACACCGTCAAAGGCGGCGATTTCCGGTCCCGCGAAGCCAACGTGTATCGCCTGGCGCAGATCAGCGTCGAGATCATCGACCAGTGTGTGGCGCAGGGAGTGCCGTTTGCGCGGGAGTACGGGGGCCTTCTGGACAACCGCTCGTTCGGGGGTGCCCAGGTGTCCCGCACCTTCTACGCGCGGGGCCAGACCGGGCAGCAGCTCCTGCTCGGCGCCTACCAGCAAATGGAGAAGGAAGTGGCCCGGGGTGGGGTGACGATGTATCCCCGCACAGAGATGCTCGATCTCGTCGTCATCGACGGCCGGGCGCGCGGCATCGTAACCCGCGACATGGTTACCGGTAAAATCTCCACGCACCTGGGCGATGCCGTGGTGCTGGGGACCGGTGGGTACTCCAACGTCTTCTACCTCTCGACCAACGCCAAAGGCTCCAACGCCACCGCCATCTGGCGGGCGCACAAGCGCGGCGCCGCTTTTGCCA
>JBDTUV010000290.1:0-4017 GCA_040007575.1 Gemmatimonadales bacterium | reverse complement strand
CGCTTCAGCTTCGACGTGGCCACCAGCTCCATCGTCTTGGTGATCTTGCGGGTGTTCGTGACCGAACGAATCCGACCCTTGAGCTGCCGGCTCTTAGCCATTATTCGGGGACGAACAGCTTTTGGAAGGCGTCAATGGCGGCGATGAGGCGGCGGGTGAGGCCGTCGTCCAGCGCCTTTTTGGTCCGGATGTCCTTCAACACGTCGGGATGCGATGCCTCGAGATAGTCGAGGAAATCGCGCTCCCACTGCCGGATGTGCTTCACCTCCACGCTATCCAGGTGACCGTTGGTCACCGCGTAGATGATCACGACCTGCTTCTCGACCGGCACCGGGCGGTACTGCGGCTGCTTCAGTACTTCCACCAGCCGGGCGCCGCGGGAAAGCTGCTTCTGAGTGGCCGGGTCGAGGTCGGAACCGAACTGGGCAAACGCCTCCAGCTCACGATACTGGGCCAGACTGAGCCGGAGCGGCCCGGCGACCTGCTTCATCGCCTTGATCTGGGCATTGCCGCCGACTCGGCTGACGCTGATTCCGGCGTCCACCGCGGGGCGGACGTTGGAGTAGAACAGGTCAGTGGTCAGGAAGATCTGACCGTCGGTGATCGAGATGACGTTGGTCGGGATGTAGGCCGACACGTCGCCGGCCTGGGTCTCGATGATGGGAAGCGCCGTGAGGGAACCACCCGCCTTCTTGATCCGCGGGTCGTACTTCACCACCTCGGCGTCCTCGTTGATCTTGGCCGCGCGCTCCAGCAAGCGGCTGTGCAGGTAGAACACGTCGCCCGGGTAGGCCTCGCGCCCCGGCGGGCGGCGGAGGATCAGCGAGAGCTGGCGGTACGCAGCGGCCTGCTTAGAGAGGTCATCGTAGACGCAGAGGGTGGGCTTCCCCTCCTCGTACATGAAGTACTCGGCGAGGGCACAGCCGGAGTACGGGGCGATGAACTGAAGCGGGGCGGGATCGGAGGCGGAGGCGACGACCACGATACAGTAGTCCATGGCGCCTGCGTCCTTCAGCTTCTCCACCACCGTCGCCACCGTCGAGCGCTTCTGCCCGATCGCCACATAGACGCAGATGACGCCGGTACCCTTCTGATTGATGATCGTGTCCACCGCGATGGCGGTCTTGCCGGTGCCTCGGTCGCCGATGATCAGCTCTCGCTGGCCGCGTCCGATCGGAATCATGGCATCGATCGCCTTGATGCCGGTCTGGAGCGGCTCCTTCACCGGCTGGCGCACGATGATGCCCGGAGCCACCATCTCCACCGGCCTGGTGCTGGTGGTTTGAATCGGGCCCCGGCCATCCACCGGGCTGCCTAGGGCGTCAACCACGCGGCCGAGCATCGCGGGTCCCACTGGAACCTCGAGCAGCCGCCCGGTCCGGCGTACCTCATCGCCTTCCTTGAGCTTGAGGTAATCGCCCATGATGGCCGCGCCGACGTTGTCCTCTTCGAGGTTCAGCGCCAGCCCGGCCACTGTCTCCCCCGTGTCATGAGCGGTGAACTCCAACATCTCGCTGGCGATGGCGGATTTGAGGCCGTAGATGCGAGCGATGCCGTCACGCACTTCGAGCAGCGTGCCGACTTCGCTGACGTCCTCGGTGGCAAGATCCGCCGACGCGATCTCGCGGAGCAGGATGTCCTTCAACTCGCCGGGACGGAGGATGGATTCAGTGGCCATGTAGTTTTCTGAGCCTGGCTGGAGGTGCGATTCAATCTAGCTTGTGAAAATAATCACAATGCGAGGGAGGGCAAGGCGGGCGGAGGCGGAAGGGACAGAGGCGGAACGTGATGAGGCGGGAGTGAACTGGCGGAAAACCCTGGCGCCTTCACCTACCGCCGCTTTACCTACCGCCCTTCCGCCCGGCTTCTGGTATTCCCTCTCACGAACGCGGCCAGGACCCCGCGCGGCCCCAGCGCGGCAAGGCCGCTGGTGGGGACGTTGGCGATGCGTCGGGCGCTGCGGGCCAGGTGATTGGAAGACGAAAAGTGCAGGACGCGAACGACGGTCTGCACCGCGTACCCGGGGTTGCCGAGCAGCTGGGCGGCGCAGGCGATTCGGGTAAGATCGATCACCCGCTTCAGGTTGGGAGCACCTCCCGCACCGAACTGGCGGGAGAGATGCTCCCGGCTGATCCGAAGCCGGCTCGCAAGGACCGTCGTGCGCACGGGCCGCTCAACTTCGCCCAGCAGCAGATTCCACGCGGCCTGCTGCAGAGGCTCGGTAAGCCGGAGCATGCGCGGCGCATCCACCAGCGCCCGGCGCCGCTCCGCAGTGATCGAAGAGCGCATCACCAGATCCCCGACAATCGGGTCATCAACCCCCTCCACCACAATTGAAGCCACGGCGTGACGGCGGCAGGTCAGCAGCAGCTCGCCATCATCGGGCCGGAAGGGGGCATAGGCCACCACCGGCACGTACGGCAGGTGTGAGCGGAGGTCGGAGAGATCTGCCAGGAGATCAGGCCGGGGCGACAGCACTACAGCATCGACGAGGCGGGTTTGGAGCAAGCGGTGCAGTGCGGCAGCATTTCTACAGGAGACGACGCTGGGGCCGCCCTTCGGCAGGGTACGCCGCAGGGCGATCAGCGCGGCACGACTCACCAACAAGGCGGCGATGGCGGGCATTTTCGTCAGGCGGGCGGTCGGGCGGTCGGGCGGTCGGGCGGTCCGTCGGGCAGTTCCTCCTCACTCTCGTCGGCCTGCGTTTCCATCTGCCCGTCCATCGTTCCGTCCACCTGTCCGTCTGTCCGCCCGTCCGCCGGTCCGCCCGTCCGCCCGTCCGCCTGCCGCCCCGCGCCAATCGCCACCAACGTGCGCACCATCTCGCCGGCCCGCTTCAGGACCCCTCGCGCATTATCGTAGCTGAGGAGGTCGAGCGCCTCAGGCAGGGGACGCCACTGGCAGGCGGTGATGCCTTCCTCTACCTGGGGACAGGCCTCGCCGTCAGGGCTCTCGAACAGAAAGAAGTGGCAATACTTGTGGATATGACGTCCGCGAAAGCGGAAGTGCCAGTCGATCACGCGGATGGGCCCTTGGAGAACGAGATGCTCCAGGCCGGTCTCTTCCGCGGTCTCCCGGATGGCAGCTTCGGCGGGGGACTCATCCCCCTCCAGATGTCCCTTGGGGAAGCCCCAATTCTTGTAGGAATCACGGATCAGGAGATATCTCGCGGCCTCCCCGGGCACCCGGCGGAACACAATTCCGCCGGCACTGACCTCCAGCTCCGCGCGACGTTTAGTCATCTAGAAGACGGAGATCTTCAGATACTTCTTGGGGTTGGCCTGAATGTCGGTCAGTAGCTCCCGGAACTGGATCACCGTCCTCGTGGTCTCCCGATACAGTGTGGAGTCGGAAGCCAGCATCCCGAGAGTGCCGTTGCCCGCCTGAATCCTGGTCATGAGCGTGTCGGCCGCTTGAAGGACACGCACCAGGCTCGCCTCATTGGCCCGGGCAGCCGCTATCACCGAGCGAAGGTCGGCAGCGGCATGCCGGAGATCGACGCTCGAGCCGCGCGAATTGTTGAGGATGTCTTTCAGCTGGTTGTCGCTGGTGGCGGTGTCCAGCCGGGCAACGGCACCCTCGAACGTCTTGGCCACGCCCGCGAACGCATCGGATGTGGTTGCGACATTCCGGCCGACCCGATCCATCCGGTCGGTCTGCGCATTGGCGAATCTGACCAGCCGTCCGGAGATGGCAGCGAGATCCTTCACGCTTTGCTGCATGTTCTTGAGGGCGGTGCTGTCGAACGCCTGTCCGATCCGCTGGGTAATATCCCCCACGTCGCCGGCGATACGGCTGGCCTGGGCGGTTAGCTGCCCGATATCCGGAAGGGTGGCACCGGGCCAGGCATCTCCGCCTGCCTTGTCGGACTCGATCAGGGCATTTCGGATGAGAGGATCCGGCGGGAGCGGCTCGAAGGGCACGATGTTGGCGCTCCACTCGCCGAACAGGCTGGCAGATGCCGAGATGGCCGCCGGCTTCCGCGGCAGCTCAACGGAGCGGTCGATACTGAAATCT
>JBDTUV010000289.1:0-4018 GCA_040007575.1 Gemmatimonadales bacterium | reverse complement strand
CCGCGGAACCGGCAAGTCCCACCTGTTCCAGCAGGTATCGCCATACGCGCACCTTGTGTCCGGCGGCAAGGCGACGGTCGCCAAGATGTTCGTGGACAACTCCACGGGTCGGCGCGGCCTGGTCGCCCAATACGACGTTGTCTGCTTCGACGAAGTCAGCGGCGTGGACTTCGACCAGAAGGACGGCGTGAACATCCTCAAGGGCTACATGGAGTCCGGGGAGTTCAGCCGCGGCAAGGAAAGCATCCGCGCGTTCGGCGGCGTCGTCCTGGTCGGCAACTTCGAGGTGGATGTGGCCCACCAGCAGCGGGTCGGGCACCTCTTCAGCCCGTTCCCCAAGGAGATGCGCGACGACACTGCGTTCATGGATCGCATCCACGCCTATCTGCCCGGCTGGGACATCCCGAAGATGGACCCGACGCTGTTCACGAACCACTTCGGGCTAGTGAGCGACTTCCTGGCTGAAGCGTGGACCCATCTGCGCGACGAGACTCGGCTACCGGCCTTGCAGGACCGGGTGTCGTACGGATCGGCGCTCAGCGGGCGCGACACGTGGGCGGTCAACCGGACCGTAAGCGGCCTTCTGAAGCTTCTATATCCCGATGCGGCTACCCACATTCCCGACGAGGACATTGCCTGGGCGATTGGCCTGGCCATGGAGGTTCGGCGCAGGGTCAAGGAGCAACAGAAACGCATCGGCCGGTCGGAGTTCGGCAAGACCGAGTTCTCGTTCGTGATCGGCGGGGAAAACGTCGTCGTTCCGGTGTCTGAAGGCATCGCACCTGAGCCAGCGCGGGCAATCCGAGAGCCGAAGCCGGTTGTACCGGATTCCCCGCCGCAGCAGCATCGGCCACTGGCTTTGTCGGACGCTGACATTCAACGTCTGATCGAGGAAGGTGAGACGCCGACAGTCGAGTTCAAGTCAACGCTTCGGTGGAACGCGAAGACAAACGAAGATGCAGAGTGGCTGCAGAAGGACGTGACCAAGTCTATCGCGGGCTTGATGAACGGAACCGGCGGCGTGCTCCTAATCGGCGTAGCGGACGACCGTTCGATCTTCGGTATCGAGCGTGACATGGAGGTCCTCGCATCCCTTGGTCAAGGAGGCCGAGACCGCTTTCTTCAGGCTCTCGCCAACGTCGTGAACAGCCACTTGGGCGCCGGCGTGTCGGCGCTGATGAGCACTCAGTTTGCTGTCGTTGACGGACGGAACATCTGTGTCATCAGCGTTCGGGCCAGCCCCGAGCCCATCTATCTCCACGACAAGAAGGTCGACCAGTTCTTTGTGCGGCTTGGAACGACGACTCGGGCGCTCACGCTCGCCGACACCGCGAGGTATGTCCGCAATCATTGGTGACACCACGGACCCGTGGGCTGGTGTGGGGCGCACGAGGGGCAGGGAGCGGCCTGAGGAGCTACTTCGCGTGGGGACGGAGTGATGGACTCTGTCGCGAGCCTTTCCGTCCCCTCACACGACGAGTAGGGTAGCGCCCTCAAGCACCACTTGACCTAGCAGGGCGAGGAGCACAAATGGGGATATGGGATCTCGATGCTGCTCGCGTGGCCAAAGTGCGCGGCAAGCCCCTCGAAGAAGCAGTCGCGCTGTGGGACCGCGAGCCCGACCAGGACCTGATTGGAGAGGCCGAACAGCAGCGCGGGGGTGTCTTGGGTAGATTCCCAATTCATGAATGGCCGGAGCTGCCCCTCGAGCGGTATGCGCTCGGGACAACTGTCGACGACTCTTTCTGCAAGCTCATGGAGTTCCGCACTCCTGCACTCGGCGGCATCGGCGGCGGCTCGGCACTCAAGCACCTCATCTACCAGAAAGGCGATGGCTCTTGGTATTACCGGCCGGAGTACGCCAACGAGGGTGACGCGTGGGATGCCGTCCGCGCGGGGTTCGTACGGGGATTCGAGCTGGCTCGCGAGGGTCGCTGGGACGACATCGACGAGGTCCCGTCCATCAAGCCAGCCGCATCGCTGCGCGGCAAGTCCTTCTTCACCTACTTCTCGGAGCAGCTTCTTCCCATCTACGCGACTGGCTTCCAAGCTCATTTCTTCAAGCTCCTCGGCGGCCAAGGTGCAGCCCCGAACGGAGTCGGCGGGTGTCGTGCGCTGTTCACCCTCGCGCAGGCGACCGGCCAATTTGAGGGCTGGCACCCCATCCACATTGCTCAGTTCCTGAGAGCCTGGTCCGATCCTAGGGTAGGCAAGCGTATCGTGAAGATCGCTCCGGGAAATGGCGCGGAGTTCTGGGAAGCATGTCGCGAGGGAGGCTACATCTGCGTCGGCTGGGACGAGGTCGGCGACCTGAAGCGGTTCGAGTCGCAAGAAGACTTTAAGCGGGCCTTCGCAGAAGCCTACCCGGATTATGCGCCGTCGAAGGGATCGGCAAAGGCCAACGAACTCTGGACCCTGATGGAGCTGCAGCCTGGTGACATTGTTCTCGCCAATCAGGGCATGTCCCGGATCGTCGGGATCGGCGAGGTAGTTGAGCCAGCGTACGCGTGGTGGCCCGATCGACCCGGGTCTTGGGCGTATCACACGGTCGCCATTGACTGGGAGGATCGACCGGCCTGGGACATCGATCCGATCAAGAAGTGGGGAATGACGACGGTGTCCGACATCTCTGCCGAGGAGTACAAGCGCATTCTCGGGGGCAGCAGGCCAGGCGGACCTCCTCGACCCGGGCCAGGCGCTCGGATCCCGCCGCCCGAGCTCCTCGCAGAGATCGGATCCGCCATCGAGCGTAAGGGACAGGTGGTCCTCTTCGGCCCTCCAGGCACAGGCAAGACGTACAACGCTCGCCGCTTTAGCGTGTGGTGGTTGAGCGAGCGGTCCGGCACCGAGGAGGCAGCCACACTGCTTGGCGATCAGGCGGTATTCCGTCGGGCAGAGGACCGGCTGTCGACGGCCCAGGTCGAGCGCAAGGTCTGGTGGGTCGTCGCGAATCCCGCAGAGTGGAATTGGGACCAGCTCGAAGCGGAGAAAACCGTCCAGTACCGCTACGGCCGTTTGCACCGCAACTATCCGCTAGTGCAGCCAGGCGACCTTGTTGTGGGGTATACCGCCAACCCCGAGAAGCGAATAACCGGGCTCGCACGAGTGGCTAGGGGACTTCACGATGTCGATGGCGAGCAAAAGATCGAACTCGAGTGGGCCGGCCGAGTCGCCAACGGCCTCACGTACGCAGAGCTAGCCGCCGATCGAATTCTTGGGAATAGCGAACCCATGCGGTTCCGGAATCAGGGGACGCTATTTTCACTGTCGTCCGATGAGGCGGATTACCTTTTCTCGGTGCTCCGGGAGCGCGATCCCAATCTGCCCGTTGACGACACCGAGGGCGACGGCATCGGGCAGCTCACGCGCGTTACGTTCCATCCCTCATACACCTACGAGGATTTCGTCGAGGGCTACAAGCCTGCCCCCACCGGGACGGGCCAACTTGACCTGAGGATGACGGATGGGGTTTTCAAGCAGGTGTGCCGCGCAGCGCAGGCAGACCCTGATCGGACGTATCTGATAGTTATCGATGAGATCAACCGAGGGAACATTCCGAAGATTTTCGGGGAGCTGATCACACTGCTCGAGGCGGACAAGCGAGGATTGACCGTGATCCTCCCGCAGTCCCGCGAGGCATTCGCTGTGCCGCGAAATGTCTTCCTGCTGGGGACGATGAACACTGCGGATCGCTCCATCAAGCTGCTCGACGCCGCGCTGCGACGACGTTTCGCGTTCATCGAACTGATGCCGGATGTTGAGCCCTTGGCAGGCAAGGTTGGGGACCTCGACCTGCAGGTCTTCCTCTCCGAGTTGAACGCGAAGATCGCGGCGACGGAGGGTCGGGAGAAGCAAATTGGTCATTCGTTCCTTCTCGATGAGGACGGTCAACCCGTCACCACACCCGAGGCGTTCGCCCAGCGCTTCCGGTACGAGATCCTGCCGCTACTCCAGGAATACGCGTATGAGGACTACAGTGAGCTTGAGTCCTACATCGGGCCCAAGCTCGTAAACGCGA
>JBDTUV010000288.1:0-4025 GCA_040007575.1 Gemmatimonadales bacterium | reverse complement strand
CTCCCGCCAGCGCCTCCACCAGAGCATCATGATGCCGCGGTCGGCTCCCGAGAAGAGAGAGTAGGGCCGGCGTCCATCACGCAGCGCAACGTGGGTGTGCACCGTGCCCCGCCAGCTGGGAGGACCGCACGTGTCCAGGGATGCGGCGGCCGACACGCCGAGCGAATCGGAGGCCCCCACGTCGAGGGGAAACACTCGAGAGATCCGGACGGTGTCACCATCGATCGAGCCCGCCAGGCAGGCGACCCGCTCCGCCTTGGCGCCCAGGCTTGCCTCCCATAACCGCTGGAGCTCGGGACGGGCGCTGGGCTCGAAACGGAACGCGCTCGGCACTCGCCCCCGGCCGCCGGCAGCAAGCAACAGGGCAACTATTCCAATGCGGAGACTACCGGCCAGCGGCGCCATGGCGGCATCTACGAGCCGGAAGGCCCCGATGACCCGATGGCCACTCCCCACGGGATCTTCCCCGCAGGGATCTTCTTCACCACCTGCATCTTCTCGGTATCCAGCACAGAGACGTCATTGGAGGGCCCGTTGGCCGTGTAGAGCTTCCTGCCGTCCGGGGTCAGTGCGATTCCCCAGGGGCGCTGCCCCACGGGTGTCGTGCTGATCACCGCATTGGTTGCGGCATCGATCACCGAAACGGTACCGCCCCGGCCGTTGGCGACATAGACGCGCTTGGCGTCTGGCGACACCACCACGCCCATTGGCTTCGATTCCTTGGGCATCTCGATCACCTTGAGGATCTTCCTCGTCGGGACGTCGATCACCCAGACGGTTCCGCCGATCTCGGACGTCACATACGCCCGGCTGCCGTCGGGGCTGAATGCCAGGTCACGAGGCCGTTTTCCGACGTCGATCTGCCCGATTGCCTTTCCCGTCCTGGTATCGATGAGCGTCAGGTTGTGATCGGTCTCCCCGGTTATCCAAACCACCGAGCCGTCAGGCTGGAGCCGGACTCCTTCCGGCTCCTTACCCACGGGTATAGTCGACCGGATCCTTCCACTGGCGATATCCACGATGGATGCGGTGCCGGCATCTTCGTTGGAGACGAAGAGGGTGGAGCCGTCCCGGCTGATGTCGAACGTCTCCGGGTCGGATCCGCCGGGCAGAACCCGTGTCACCTTCCTGGTAGCCACGTCCACCACGGCAACCCCGTCCTTGCTCTTGTCGGTGGCTAGCTTCTCGCACTCCTCGTCCGACATGGCCGGTGGGCACTTGGGCGAGCCACTGAGTGCCACGAATACGGTCCTGCCGTCGGGAGCGATCCGTACCCCGCGAGGACGGGTCCCGACCGGGATGCTGGCTACCACACTGTCCGTCCGAGTGTCGATGACCGTGAGCTCCTGTGAATCTTCGTTGGTCACGTAGGCCAGCTCGCCGGCCGGCAGAGCAGTGGTGCCGTCCGTCTCGCCACGCGCCGCGGGGGAAGGCTGCTCCTTCCCACACGCCAGCGCGACGACGGCAGCACCCAATAGGGGTGTCATCCTGAGCCCATTCGCTACGCTCAGGGCGGGCTCCACGAAGGATCTAATGGGAGGCATCGAAGATTGCCCTGTCACGGTTCCGGGCCTGGTCGAGTCCCTTGATCTCGCTCCGACCGAGAACACCGGTAAAGATCGCTCCGTCGAGATCGGCCTTGTCCAGCTTGGCGCCGGTGAGGTCCGCCCCGGATAAATCGGTCTGAATCAACTCGCTGTTTCTCAGGTCGGTCCCCACCAGTCGAGCCTTGGCGAGCGTGGCGTGGGACAGGTCTGCCTTGAACAGATTGGCACCCGACAGATCGGCGCCGGTCAAGTCTGCGCCTACGAAGGTGGCCCGCATGACCCCCATCGACTGGTTGCCGGGATCGGCGCCCATGTTGGCGTTCCGCAGGTTGGCACCAACGAGCTTGGCAGAGCGCAGGTATCCGATGATCCTGGTGCCAGAGAGCTGGGCGCCGCTGAGATCGGCAGACTCGATGATGGTGGCGAAGAGACTCGCACCGGTGAGATCTGCCCCCTTGAGATTGGCACGCCGAAGCACGGTGCCGTCGAGATTGGCCTTGGTGAGGTCGGCGTCGGCGAGGGTGGCATCGGTGAGATCGGAGGTAAAGAGATTCGCTCCACTCAGCTTTGAGCCCGTCAGACGGGCCCGCATCAGATTGGCCCGCTTGAAGTCCACGCCGTGGAGGTCCAGGCCGCTGAGATCCGTATTGGAGAGATCGGGTGCCTTTTCCTCGGTACCCGCCGCCAGGCGCGCCTTGACCTGCTCGAGGGTCAGGCGGACTGCCGGACTATCGGCTGCGAAGCGAGTGGGGTAAACACCGACGCTCGCCCCCTCGGCCGCAGTCGCAGCCAGGGCGGCCACGGTGAGGAGAGGCGCGAGCGTGGACAACGGGGGGATGCGCATTGCCGGAATGTACTCGGTTTCCGGGCAGGTCGAGCCTAGCTGCCCGGTTTGAGCGCCGGCCGCCCGGGGGCGAGTTTGGCGTCGCTCCGGCCCTTCACGTAGGCGTAGATCTTGGTGATGGTCGGCAGCTCCATGCCGAGCGCGCACCACGAGGGCATCCCCTTCTCCGGCCGGCCGGCACAAACGGTCTGCACGAAGAGCTCTTTGGTGTTGATCGGGCCATCAGGTTTGAGCGACAGGATCAGGTGCGGTGCGATGGTCGTCCCCTGGACGTCCTCCCCGTGGCATCGGGCACAGTTGAGGTTGAACTGCTTCCAGCCGTCGTACACCTCCTGAGAGACGGTGTCCCTGGGCGCTTGATGATACAGATCGCGCAGTTCCTGGGCCAGCACGGTGGAGGCACTCGCGCTCAGGCCCAGAATCAGGGTGGCTCCGAGGAGGATCCGGCGGGTCAGAGTCGAGTTGGGCGTACGCATGCTCGCAGCGCGATCCTTTCGTGCGGAGAGGGGATTGCTGGAACCTGATTGGCTAGCGCTTGGCGGCTTGTCCCGAGTCGGCGGGCACCGGGATTGGAAACGTCGGAACGCTGTAATCCTTGAGAATCGCCTGGATCTCCGGCTTCCTTCGATCGAGCACCGTCTGAAGGCTGTCACGCAGTGCCCGGTCTCGGCGCCGTACCGCTAGCCCGATGTTGAAGCGGAACGGGAAGTCGGTCAGCGAGTCGCGTTCCGGGAGGGGCTCGAGCGTCAAAGGGACCGCTGATTTCCCGGCGAAGTAGCCGGCCAAGGGCCCCCAAGCGATGCCGACGTCGATGTCCTTCTTGGCTACTGCGGTGACGATGTCCTCCGGCCGGATGGTGTCAGTGTAGAAGGTCGGGAAACCGGTCAGGTTGCCGACGACGCCGTAGCGGCTCAGCGCCATGGCCGGTGGAGTGTTCTCCGCGTCGGAGTTGAGAATATTGACGCCGATCTTGAGCTTCTTGAGACGGGGGTCGGCCAGCGACTTGATGTCGAGGCCGCTGTCCTTCCGGGTGACGAAGACGTAGGCCGAGCGGTAATACGGCCGGGTCACTCCGGCCATGTCGAAATCGGCCGGTGCCTCGATGGCTATGTCACAGTACCGGCCATTAAGAGCGCGGGCAAAGAACCCCCGCCGCACCGGCCACCAGGCATACTCGATCTTGGCCTTCCACTCCCGTGCGATCAACTGAGCGATCTTCTGCTCGAACCCCTCTCCCTTCTGGTTCGAGAGCGGCATGTTGTCGGGATCCGCACAGACGCGGATGACACCCGGCTTCTCGAGCCCCGGGCGCAGCTGAGCCTGGGCCGACGGCGCGGCCCCGAGGGTGACGAGGAGAAGAAAGCCCGTCAAGCCGATGGCAGATTGCTGATAGATCATGATCGTCAGGTCTGGTAGGGGGTCGCCAGCCGGTGTACGCCGCCGGAAGACGGGCTCCGTGAACGAACGACGCCGGAGCGAGCAGCACCCCGGCGCCGTTCTCATTCTGAATCTAGCCCGGGTCGAGCCGGAGGGGAGCCCTCCGACCCTTCCCGGTCTATTGAGATTACATCTTGCCCGCGGCCATGTTCTTCAGCCCGAAGACGGTCAGAACGCCGCCCTGGTTGCTGAAGTTG
>JBDTUV010000287.1:0-4030 GCA_040007575.1 Gemmatimonadales bacterium | reverse complement strand
GGGGTTTGGCGCAGCGGAAGGTGCGGTTGCCGGACGCCGGCTCCGGGTCGAGATCCGGACCGTCAACCACCGTTACTTCAACCTTTCGGCCAAGCTTCCCAGCGATCTCACCGTCTTCGAGGGTGAGCTGCGAGAGCGACTGCGGCGGGATTTCGATCGCGGGCACCTGTCCGTACAGGCCCGCTGGACCGAGAGCGCTGACGGCGAGACCGGCTTCACCGTGGATCTCGACCGCGCCCGTCTCGTCGCCGGGCGGCTCCGAGAGATGCAGTCGCTCCTGGGGCTGGGCGGAGAGGTGACTGTCGAGCTGGTGGCTCGGCAGCCCGAGGTCCTGAGCTCCGCGGCCAACGGAGCGGGTGTGGTTGCCTGGAGCGAGGTGGAGCCGGTGGTGGCCCAGGCTGGCGCCGAGTGCCGGGCAATGCGGGCCCGCGAAGGCGAGGCGTTGACGGCCGAGCTGGCGCACCGGCTCGACCTGATGGAGAAGTCGGTCAAAGGCATTGCGGCACGGGCGCCGGAGCGGCTGACCCGGGAGCGCGACCGGCTCAGGAGTGCAGTGGCGGAGTTGCTCGACGGGCGTACGGTGAACGAGGAGCGGTTGGCACAGGAGCTGGCCTTCTTGGCCGACAAGCTCGACATCACCGAGGAGCTGGTGCGCTTCCGGGCCCACCTGGCCGTCGCGCGCGAGGCGCTGTCCGCCGACAAGCCGGTGGGCAAGCAGCTGGGCTTTCTGGCCCAGGAGCTCGGTCGTGAGGTGAATACCATGGGCGCCAAGGCGGGGGATGCCGAGATCGCGCAGCTGGTCATCGCCATGAAAGGCGAGCTCGAGAAGTTCCGGGAACAGCTCGAGAACCTCGAGTGAAGCGGTTGTTGCTCGTGCTTTCGGCGCCTTCCGGCGGCGGGAAGACGACTATCGCGAGGAAGCTGCTCCAGGTCCGGAACGACCTCGGCTACTCGGTGTCGGCCACCACCCGGGCGACGCGCAACGGCGAGAAGGAGGGAGTGGACTACTACTTCCTGCAGCGCCCCGAGTTCGAGCGCCGCCGAGATGCGAATGAGTTTCTCGAGTGGGCCGAGTATGGGGGTCAGCTCTACGGCACCCTGAAACGAGAGATAGAGGGCATCCTCTCGGCGGGCCGGCACGCGGTGCTCGACGTCGATATCGAGGGAGCCCGGCAGATTCGGAGGAACCTCTCCAATTCGCTGCAGGTGTTCGTGCTGCCGCCTTCCGCCGAGGTGCTGATCGAGCGTCTCAAGGGGCGAAACACCGAGAACCGGGAGCTGCTGCGGAAGCGGCTCACCCGGGCCTCCGAGGAATTGACCGCGGTCGCCGAGTATGACTACGCGATTGTGAACCAAGACCTGGACACGGCAGTGGCGCAGGTCTCCGCCATTCTGGATGGGAAGGCGGACGACCGGCTGGTGTGCCGACAAACCACCCTGCCCTCGGAGATCGAGCGGCTGAGGCGGGATGTCGTGAAGGCGGCGGGAAAGATTTGAAGAAGAAGCGGCCTAGAAGACGTCTAGGGTCGAGGGTCTAGGCGACAGCGCCATCGACTTTTGACTCTAGACCTAGATTTTCTACTCAGTAACTGGAGCCCACAATGCGGATCATCACCCCCCACGAAGTCGCCCGGCAGGCCGGCAACAAGTATCTCGGCGTGCTGGTCGCGGCCAAGTTCGCCCGCTACCTGAACGAGTTCCCCAAGGATCAGCTCCAGCAGCCCACGGAGAAGCTGACCACGAAGGCGCTCCAGGAGCTGGTCGACGGGGACCTGAACTACAAGCTGATCCGCCGCCGCCGCTCCGAGGCCTGATGGTGTGGGCCGGCCGGCACGTCGTCCTCGGCGTGTCGGGCGGGATCGCGTGCTATAAGAGCTGCATCCTCGCCCGCCGCCTGGTCGACGCGGGAGCCCGGGTAGACGCGGTCCTCACCGAGGGCGCCGCGGAGTTCGTGCGACCGTTGACATTCGAGGCGCTGACGGGGCGCCCCGTCCTGAGCTCCCTCTGGGGGCCGGGTGGGGCGCTCTCTCATGTCCGGCTGGGCCACGAAGCCGACATCGTTATCGTCGCTCCGGCCACGGCGCACCTGATCGCGCGGGTGGCCCAGGGCCTAGCCGATGACGTGCTCACGGCCATGCTGCTCGCCCGCACCGCGCCGTTGCTCCTGGCACCGGCAATGAACGACGAGATGTTTGCCCACCCCGCGACGACGGCCAACCTCGAGATCCTGCGTATGCGCAACATCGCCATCGTGGGCCCCGAGATCGGTCCGCTCGCCGAGGGACCGTCGGAGCGCCCGGGGCGCATGAGCGAGCCGGAGACCATCCTGGCCCATGCCGCCCGGGTGCTGCGTGCGGGCAACCTGGCGGGGCGCCGGGTCGTGGTGACCGCGGGACCGACTCGCGAGCCGATCGATCCGGTTCGGGTGATCAGCAATCGCTCCAGCGGCAAAATGGGTTACCGGGTGGCCGAGGCGGCCTGGCAGCGCGGCGCGGACGTGGTGCTGATCTCGGGACCCACTGCGCTGCCCGCTCCAATCGGTGTCACGCTGCGCCTGGTGGACTCGACCCGCGATCTCGAGGCCGCGGTGCGAGCCGAGCTGCCCACCGCCGACGTGCTGGTGATGGCCGCGGCGCCCGCCGACTACCGTCCCAGCAGCCCGAGCGAGAGCAAGCGCTCCCGGGTGGAAGGCGCGCTGGCTATTCCAATGGAGCCCACCGAAGACATCCTCCGTGCCACTAGGGGGAACCGGAAGAAGGGCAGCGTCATCGTGGGCTTTGCGCTGGAGACGGGAGATGCGGTGGCGAAGGGCCTCGCCAAGCTGGAGCGGAAGGATCTGGATCTCATTGTGGTCAACGATGCGCTGGAACCAGGCGCCGGCTTCGAGAAGGACACCAACCGCGTCGCCCTGCTCGGTCGGGACGGATCGCGACGGATTCTGCCGTTGCAATCGAAGCGGGAAGTGGCGGAGGCAATCCTCGACGAGGTGGAGAAGTCCCTTGGCTGACGAATGGAGGAGGTACCTGGCTCAACAGATCGAGTTGGGTGGGGCAGAAATAGTTCTCAGCGGGGCGGCGGGGCAGCAGGGCAGGGCTCCTGCTTCGCCCTTCACAGAGCTAAGTCTAGCCCAGGAGCCAACGGTCCCACTGGCCCGGCGCTCCGCTGACCAGGAAAGCAGCCCCGCTGCCCCGCTGCCCCGCTGGAGCCGGGGCGCGCCTCCGATACCCGGTCCCGGTCTCACGATAGAATCTCCGGGTCACGCGCTCGGCGACGAGCTCGTTGGGTTGAAGACGCTGGATGAAGTCGCCGAGCGGATTCGGACGACGCATTGCTGCGGACTCTGTTCCAATCGCATCAATGCGGTTCCTGGAGATGGAAACCCGGAGGCCCGTCTCGTTCTCGTCGGTGAGGGGCCGGGCGCCAACGAGGACGCACAGGGCAAACCCTTCGTTGGTCAAGCCGGGAATCTTCTCAATGGGATTCTGGAGGCTATCGAAGTCCCGCGCGAGTCGGTATACATCACCAACATTGTCAAGTGCCGTCCCCCCCAGAATCGAAAGCCCTTGCCCGATGAGATCGCGGCCTGTATTCCATATCTGCATCGCCAACTGGAAATCATTCAGCCGAAAGTGATCCTTGCCCTGGGCAGCACGGCGGCCGAAGCCATGCTGGGGGTGAGGAAGAGCCTGGGAGAGCTTCGCAACAAGGTGCACACGTACAACGGCATTCCGCTGGTCGTGACGTACCATCCCGCGGCGCTGCTCCGCAACCCGAACTGGAAGAAGCCCACCTGGGATGACGTCCGTATCGTCAGGCAATTACTCGACCGTTGATCCCTACGTTGGCCGGTCGGCCCCGTGGAGTCAGGAAGCCGAGCAAGCCGTACTCGGCGCCATGCTGCTGGATCAGGACGCTGCACTCCGCGCGGCGGAGCTGGTGGACGACTCGATGTTCTATCGCGAGCCGCACCGCCGCCTCTTCCGCGCCATGCTCGCGCTCACCGAGCAGCGGACCGTCATCGACCACATCA
>JBDTUV010000286.1:0-4051 GCA_040007575.1 Gemmatimonadales bacterium | reverse complement strand
CCGCCGTGGCCCCGCCGAAGACTGCCCCGCTGCCCCACCGCCCCGCTGTCCTGCTGTCCTCCGAACAATGGATCGGCCAGCGAGTGCTCCTGGCCGTGGGCGTGGTCGCGCTGATTCTGGCAGCCGGCTATCTGCTCCGCCTCTCGTTCGATCGGGGCTGGATCTCGCCGGTCATGCGCTGCATCGGCGGCGCCCTGGGCGGGATCGCGGTCGGGGCTGTGGGTTGGCGACTCCAGCCACGCTACCGGACCTACGGCGCGGCTCTGGTCGGCTGCGGGGCCGCGATCATCTATCTCAGCGTCTGGGCGGCGGCGCGGCTGTACGGGGTGCTGCCTCCAACCACCGGCCTTGTCGGGCTCGCACTGGTCTCCGTCGGGTTGGCCATGGTCGCGTACGCCATCGACGTCGAAGCGCTGGGAACGACCGCTGCACTGGGCGCGTTCTTCGCGCCGCTCCTTCTGGGCCGCGATCAGGCCAACACCGGAATACTCCTGCTCTATCTCGCATCGATGGCTGCCGGCCTGGGCCTGGTGGCGGCACGAAAACATTGGCGTCTCACCATGTTCGTCGTGGCGCTGAGCTACTTCGGGGTCGCGTATACCGGGGCGGCGCACCGCGGCCCGCCATGGGGGCTTCTGCTCTATGGTGTGGCCGGCGGGACCATCGGGATTCATGTCGGGCTCCGGGAACGCTGGTGGGAAACCCGGTTCCTCTCCTTCGGAGGAGGGTGGGCGTTCCTTGCCGCCGCGAGTAACCACCTCGGTCATCCCTGGGCTATCCTCGCCGGAGGGCTCCTGCTCGCGGCGCCGGTCTGGTGGTACGCGCTGCAGTCCACTCAGATCCTGCCGCTGCACCTGTCACCGGCAGCCGGCGTTGCCGGGTGGTCGATGGGCGAAGCGCTCTACTTTTTCCTGACCCCGTTCCTGTTGGGATGGGCTGTCGACCATCTCGCACCGGTCTGGTTCGAGCAGAGGGAAGGCTTGGTGGCACTCATCATCGCCATTCCTTACCTGTTTGTCGGGTATCACCAGCGAAGGCCGGTGTTCGCGCTGGTGGGCGCAGCGGCGCTTGGCTTGGCGGCCTGGCAGCACTGGGACGGCGTCGAGAGGGTCTGGGCATTGCTGGCCCTGACGCTCCTGTGGGCGGCGCTGGACCATCGGCTGAAGCGTGACGACGGCCGCTGGTACGCCCTGGCGACCCTCTGGGCAGCGCTCGACCACCTGCTCACCGACGCGACGCTACAACGCTCAGCCGCCGATGCGGCGTTCGTGGGGTCGTGGGCGCTGGCCTTGTGGGCCACGGCCGCCGTAGCGTTGGGGCTCGCTGCAGGACTCTGGAGGTCGGTAGCAGACAGGGGCACAACGCCGCTGGTTCGAGGCGCTCTCTGGGCCCTGGACGGGGCCATGGTGCTGTTCGGCGTCACCGGGGAGATCGGACGCTTCTTCGAGCTGAAGACGCTGCCCTCGCGGGAGGCGAAACTTGCCGCCGAGCTGGCCGTCAGCGCCTGGTGGCTGATATTTGCGGCTGCCCTGGTTGCAGTCGGCTTCCGCGGGTCCCTGAAGCCCGCACGGCTCGCCGGCCTTGCCGTCGCGGGGCTCGCGGTCGTCAAGGTCCTGGTGTTCGACCTCTCGTCGCTCGATGCGCTCTACCGCGTGGGCTCCGTATTCATCCTGGGACTGGTCTTCCTGATGCTGGCCTACCTGTATCACCGGCAGGGACGCAACGAGATTACCCCGCCAGGATTGTGAGCTGCGCATCCGGGGCCAGTACCCTGAGTATCTTGCCCGGGTCCGATGAGTGTTCACCAACAGGAGTGATCGTGTCAGTATCCGTTTTGCCCGCATCTCCCGCCGCGTTTGCCAAGGCGACCTGGGACGACGTGGCCCCCTATTTCGACGAGTTGGCCGGCCGCCCGCTGGAGCCGTCGAGCATCGAAGCGTGGCTCGTCGCGTGGTCAACGCTGGAAGAGCTGGTCACCGAGGCCGCGGCTCGAGCGATGATCGCCTACACCATGGACACGGGAGACGCCGACAAGGAAGCCGATCACCTGCGGTTCTCCACCGAGGTGCTCCCTCGCATGGAGGAGCGGAGCGTGGAGCTCGCCCGGCGCCTGGTGGAGTCGGGCTATTCCACACCAAACCTCAGCACGACCCTGGCCCGGTTCCGTACTCAGATCGAGATCTTCCGGGACGAGAACGTTCCGATATTTGCCGAGCTGGAGGAGCACAGCACGCGCTATCAGCGGATCACCGGCTCGATCACCGTGGAGTGGGACGGCGTGGAACGGCCGCTCCCCCAGCTTCAGCCCTTCCTCAAGAGCTCCGACCGGGCAGTCCGGGAGCGGGCGTTCCGGGCCTCGACCCGGCCCTATCTCGATCATCGCGATGAGCTGAGCGGCCTGTTCGACAAGATGTACCGGCTCAGGACGCAGGCGGCGCGGAACGCCGGCTTTGCCAATTTCCGGGACTATATCTTTCCGGCAAAGTTTCGCTTCGATTACACCCCCGCCGACTGCGAGCGCTTTCACGTCGCGGTCGAGCAGACAGTGGCGCCCGCTGTCGAGCGGGTACTCGAGTCGCGCCGCCGCCGGTTGGGCCTGGATGTGCTTCGGCCGTGGGACCTCGCCGTCGACCCCTACCGCCCCAAGACGCTGCGGCCGTTTGCCAATGCCACCGAACTCGTGAGGAAGGCTCAGCGGGTCTTCGAAAAGGTGGACCCCTCGCTCGGCCGTGAATTCCAGACCATGATCGATGAGGGTCTGCTCGATCTGGAAAGCAGGAAGGGCAAGGCGCCGGGTGGATACTGTGAGACGCTGCACTTCCATGGCCGGCCTTTCATCTTCATGAACGCCGTCGGGTTGGTGGACGACGTCATGACCCTGCTGCACGAGGCGGGGCATGCGTTTCATGCCTTCGCCGCCCATGAGCAGCCCCTGATCTGGCAGCGCCATCCCGGCTCGGAGGCGGCCGAGCTGGCGTCGATGTCGATGGAGCTGCTGGCGGCACCGCATCTGACCCAGCCGGCCGGTTACTTCGCCCCCGAGGATGCCGAGAGCGCCTGGCTGGAGCACCTGGAGGATGTACTCCTCAGCCTGATCCACATCGCGTCGGTGGACGCATTCCAGACCTGGATCTACACCAGCGGGCAGGGCGGCGACGCCGACGCGCGCGATGCCGAATGGCTTCGGCTGCGAGGACGCTTCGAGCGCGGCGTAGATTGGAGTGGATTGGAGCAGGAAAGGGTAGCGCGATGGTATCGCCAGCTGCACATATTCCTGTACCCCTTCTACTACATCGAGTACGGCATCGCCCAGATCGGGGCACTCCAGATCTGGCGCAACAGTCTCGATGATCCTCAACGAGCAGTTGCCCGCTACCGGGATGCTCTCGCGCTCGGCGCCGTGCGTGGCCTGCCCGAGATTTACCGCACCGCTGGGGCGCGGCTGACCTTCGATGCGGAGTCTATCGGAGAGCTGGTGCAGCTGGTCGAAAACGAGATCACCCGGGTCCGGGCCAAGCTCCCCGGGGGAGAGGGCGTTCACTCTCCCGGACGGCGCGTCGCTAACCGCTCCTAGTTGCTTCTAAGCTCTAGAGCCGCAAGATTCCACCGCCTGCTGCACCCCGGAGGCTCCGCTGAGCCTCCGGCCCCCTTGTGGAGAGACTGGATGGCCAAAGAAGAAGGCATCGAGATGGAAGGGGTAGTGACCGAAGTGCTACCCGATCGTAATTACAGGGTGATGCTGGAGAACGGTCACGAGATTCTGGCCTATGCGGCCGGGAAGATGAGCAAGTTCAAGATCCGGGTGCTGGAAGGCGACCGTGTGAGTGTGGTGTTGTCGCCCTACGACTTGACGCGGGGACGGGTGATTTATCGTCATAAGTAATTGTCTAGGGTCGAGGGTCTAGGGTCTATTTCACCCGCGGATCGAGACTCTAGACCCTAGATAACAAAAGGGCCGCTCGACTGAGCGGCCCTTTTGTTTTTAGACCGTGTTATTTCACCTTGGTGACGTTCTCGGCGGCGGGGCCTTTCGCACCCTGCACGATGTCGA
>JBDTUV010000285.1:0-4053 GCA_040007575.1 Gemmatimonadales bacterium | reverse complement strand
TAAACCTGGTAGCTCCGGAGCCGGTCCGGAATCGGGACTTCACCGCCATTCTCGGTCGGGTGTTGTCCCGTCCCACCCCGTTTGCCGTGCCGGCGGCAGCCCTCCGCCTCACCTTGGGCGAGATGGCCAACTCTACGTTGCTGGCCAGCGCCAGAGTGCTGCCTAAGCGGTTACTCGCGGCCGGCTATCGCTTCGAACATCAGGACCTGGAGACCGCTCTGCGACATGTACTGCGCACATCGAGCTAGGCTAGCTTTCCGGGCATGAGTGGACCCAAGGCTGTCGTTCTTTTGAGCGGCGGAATGGACTCGACAACGGTGGCGGCGATTGCACTCAGCCGCGGCTTCGACGTGCACGCGCTCACCTTCCGTTATGGGCAGCGGCACCAGGCCGAGATCGAGGCGGCTCGGCGGGTCGCGGAGCGGCTCGGCATCCGCCGGCACGTGGTGCTCGATATCGATCTGCGGGCGTTTGGCGGCTCGGCCCTCACCGGCGACATCGATGTCCCTAAGGACACACCCATCGATGAGATCGGGCAGCGGATTCCCTCAACGTACGTCCCGGCACGCAACACCATCTTTCTCGCGTTTGCGCTCGGATGGTCGGAGGTGCTGGGGGCATCGGACATCTTTCTCGGCGCCAACGCCCTGGATTACAGCGGGTACCCGGACTGTCGTCCCGAATTCATCCAGTCATTTCAGACGATGGCCAACCTGGCCACGCGCGCTGGAGTGGAGGGCGGCGCAAGACTCACGATTCACACCCCACTCATCGCCCTTTCCAAGCATGAGATCATCGAGCAGGGCCTGGCGCTCGGCGTGGACTACGGCATCACCCGGACGTGTTACGACCCCTCCCCTGACGGTGCGGCCTGTGGCAGGTGCGAAGCCTGTCTGCTGCGGCTGAAGGGATTCCGCGAGGCGGGGTTGGAAGATCCAGCGCCGTATCAGACGGTAAGCGGGAAAGAAACAGCGTGAGCGGGAACCGAAAAAGCGTGAGCGGTGAGCGGGTTTTCCGAAACCGCACGACCTTCGTTGGCTTAAGCAAGATCTGGCTCATTCCCGGAGCCTTCCCGCTTACCGCTTACGTTTTTCTTCCCCGCTTACGGTTTTTATGACCTACGCCGTCAAAGAGATCTTCTACACCCTCCAGGGCGAAGGCGCCAACACCGGGCGCGCCGCGGTCTTCTGTCGCTTTGCCGGCTGCAATCTGTGGAGCGGTCGCGAGTCGAATCGGGCCGAGGCCGTGTGCCAGTTCTGTGACACCGATTTCGTGGGGACCGACGGCCCTGGTGGCGGGAGCTTCCCCACTCCGAAGGCGCTGGCGGCCGCCGTTTCGGCCGCGTGGCCCGACGGCGAGTCCGGGAAGCGATTCGTGGTCTGCACTGGGGGAGAGCCGATGCTCCAGCTGGATGCTCCGCTGCTGGAGGCGCTGCACGATGCCGGGTTTGAAATCGCCATCGAGACCAACGGCACTCTCCCGCCGGCCGAGGGCATCGACTGGGTGTGCGTGAGCCCCAAGGGGGGCGCGGACCTGGTGGTCCGGACCGGCGACGAGATCAAGCTGGTCTTTCCCCAGTCAGGGGCCGAGCCCGAGCGGTTCGAGCGGCTGGACTTCCGGCACTTCTTCCTTCAGCCGATGGATGGGCCGGACCGGCAGGCCAACACTGAAGCCGCCTTGCGCTACTGCCTTGCGCATCCACGCTGGCGGCTGAGCCTGCAGACGCATAAGCTTCTCGGGATTCCATAGCGGGGCGGCGGGGCAGACGGGCAGCGGGGCAGATAGTCCCGCTGAACATGGCCTCTTGTGCGCTTTTGCCGCCCTGCAGCCCCGCTTTCCCGCTGCCCCGCTGAGATCATGCACGGCTACTCCGATCGCATCAGTCACGCCTTCGCCTTTGCCGCGAAGTACTACGGCGCGGTGGCCCCCGTCGGCTCGGGCATGGACTACATGGCCCACCCAGCCAACGTCGCGGTCATTCTGGCCAGGTACGGCTGCGATCAGATCACCATTGTAGGCGGAATCCTGCACCACGTGCTGGAGGAAGCCGTTCCGGACAAGCACCCGGTCCTCGAGCGGAAGATCGGCGACAAGTTCGGACCGGTGGCGCTCGCCGTGGCAAAAGACGCCCTGGAGCCCAAGTTCGACCGCCGGGGTGGTGAGCGCGCCTGGCAGCCGCGGAAACAGGAGTACCTGAGCCAGCTGGCCATTGCCGAGCCCCGGGCACTCGACATCTGCGTGGCGGATGAGATCCACACCTGCGGCTCCACCGTGACGGCCCTGCGCCGGCTCGGGGTAGAATACCTGCGGGCGGTGTCTCGGGCCGGCTCGGAGCAGACCATCTGGTGGTACCGCTCGATGCTCGAGATCCTGGCGACCCGCTCTGACTGGCCTCAGCGAGAGATGATGACCGAACTGCGATTGATGAGCGCGGACCTCGTCCGCAGCTTGCGAGAGAGAGAAGAGGACATGTGATCCGGATTACCGTACTGGCTCTGCTGCTGGCCCTTTCCGCTTGCATGGGCAACGCGCCCCCGCCGATTCCACTCGACCCGGTGCGCTTTCTGCTCGTCAACGATGTCTATGTGGCGGACACTGGTGGGGATGGCCGGGGTGGCCTGGCCCGGGTGGCGACGGTGCGTAACCGTCTGGCCGATCAGGGGCCGGTTGTCTTTGTTCTTGCGGGCGATGCCCTCAGTCCGAGCGTGCTGACCAAGTATTATGGTGGCCGGCAGATGGTCGAGGCGCTCAATGCGGCCAAGCTCGACTACGCCACGTTCGGCAACCATGAGTTCGACCTCGAGCTCGACACGCTGGTGGCGAGAATCGAGGCATCGAAGTTCAAATGGATCTCCAGCAATTGCACGCTGGCGAACGGGACCCCGCTGCCGAAGGTGCTGCCGTGGGATACCCTGCGCATTTCCGGCCACAAGGTGGGGCTGTTTGGCCTCACGCTGCAAGGCAACTACCCCCGCACGGTCCGTTGCACCAATCCCGATACCGCCGCCCAGCGCGCCGTGGAGACGCTGAGTGCGGAAGGTGCCGATCTCATCGTAGGGATCACCCACCAGACCATCCAGGCCGATCGGGACCTGCTCGCTCGGGAGCCCAGGATCGATCTGCTGCTGGGCGGTCACGAGCACGAGGCCCGGGACTCGACCGTGTCGGGCCGGCACGTGGTCAAAGCCGACGCCAACGCCGTGTCTGCCCAGTTCGTGACGTTGTGGGGAGGAAAGGGAAGCTGGCGACAAGCGGCGGGCCTGGTGCAGATCAACGCGGCGCTCCCGCCGGATACGACTGTGGCTCGAGTAGTGACGGAGTGGAACGACAGCCTGAAGAGCCGGCTCGGGCCGGAGCGCATCGTCGGAATAACCACGATGCCCATCGACCCCTCGAACAGCCTCTCGCGGAGGCGGGAGTCGACAGTAGGCGACCTGGTGAGCGATGCGATGAGGTCCGGCACCGGCGCCGATGTTGCCCTGCTCAACTCCGGCACCTTACGGCTGGATAACGTGATCCGGCCCGGACCGATCTCCAACCACCAGCTGGAGGCGATCTTTCCTTTTGCCGACCAGACCCGGGTGATCACCTTCCCGCTCACCGGTGCCAGCCTGCGCCGCATCCTCGAGCACGGCGTGTCGAGCGGGATTCTTGGTACCGGAGGGTTCCTCCAGGTCTCGGGCCTGTCCTTCACATTCGACCCTTCCAAGCCCTCGGGTCGCCGGCTGGTCGGGGATATTCGGCGCGCTTCCGGCGGCACGCTTTCGCCCGGCGATTCGGTCCGCGTGGCGTTTGGGGTGTATTCGGCGTGCGAAGGAGGCGACGGCTATTCGGTTCCGGAGGCCCAGTCGGCCTGCGCCAACCGGCAGTCGGCCCCCAGAGCGGTCGATCTCCTGATCCAGTACATCTCCGACTCGCTGAAAGGCCGGATCGAGGCTCCGAAGAACTCCCGGGTGTTGCAGGCTGGAAACGCAAATCCCGGCTGAGCTGGTTGCTCGCCGGGACCGGGTAGCCTTAGCAGTTTTGATCACCCAGGCTGCAAAGCCGAAATCC
>JBDTUV010000284.1:0-4054 GCA_040007575.1 Gemmatimonadales bacterium | reverse complement strand
CAGCTCAAGCGGCGGCAGACACCCGAGTTCAACGCGGCCGAGGCGGCGGCGCTCTGGAAGCCGCGGCCGGCGGAGTCCGGTGTGCCGCTCACCGATTCCGCTCGGGGCCGCGTACCCGCCCTTGCCGGATGGCCGTACCCCAAGGAGCCGGTCTTCAGCCTGAGCGCCGCTCAGCTGGACAGCTTGCCTGAAGCGATGCAGGTGCCGGCTAACGGGGGAGTGGCATTCGATAGCCTGAAGCTTGCGTTCGGTCAGGACTACCTGATGCTGCAGGATCTCGCCACGATCTTTCTTATTCGTGACAACATGGGCAAGCGGCCGATCTTCTTCAGCTGGAGCGATGGTGGTTACCCGGATCAGACTCTGGGGCTCAGCCCGTACCTCGTGACTCAGGGATTCGTGCGGAAGCTGATGCCCAAGCCGGTCGTGGCCAATGACTCGATCGTCCTGAGCGCCAGTTTGGGTTTCCTGGACCTGCCCCGGACCCGGAGGCTGCTGTGGGATGTGTACCATTGGCCGGCGGCCACGCGTGACCGACCCCGCGGCTGGGTGGACCGGCCATCGGGTTCGATTCTTCAGCTGTATGCGGTGATGTACGGCGGGGCGGCGAAAGCCTTTGAAACCGCGGGTCAGAGCGCGCTAGCCGCGCGGGCGGATTCGGTGGCCAGAGGTGTAACCCAGAACCTCAGCTCACCCTTCTAGTCGATCTCCCGGGGCCTCACGCTGGTGACTGCGAGTCCCGCGGCGCCGCCGTTCCAGGTAGCCCACGTCAGCGGACAGCCATCGCCAAACGGTGGGTCGGGGTGGCCGGTACGGTCCAGGATGTCGTGCAGCATCTCGTGCCGCACCACCATCTCATCCATGGCCCAATCGCCCGCAATGAAGATGTGGTGGTTGGTACGCCAATGCCCGGCGCACTCACCGCTGGAGCAGGAGAAGCTATGCCCTTCTACCACGGACCAGCGCAGCCGGTCGAAGTTGCCGGTGCGGCCGGAACATGCTTCCGTCTTGGCAAACCATTCGCGATAGATAGGCGGCGGATCGAGCGGCGCATCCCCTACGGGATCGAAGCCGCACCCGCTCAGCGCTACCAATAGTCCGGCCGCCCATACCAGGCGGACAGGAACCGATCTCCGTCCCATACTTCCTCCGACAGCCAGAAGCCCTTCTCGCCTTCAGGGGGTCATTTCTGGTATCGGCATCAGGTGCGTGGGACTGAAGCGGCGGGGTCATCCAGCACCCCTCTCAGCTTCTGCGCGAGCGCTTCCGGGGTGAATGGTTTCTGAATGAATGCGGTGCCGGGATCCAGGGCACCGTGGCTGACGATGGAGGCGTCGGTGTAGCCCGACATGTAGAGGACTCGCAAGTCAGGCTGGGTGCGGATCAGGCGCTCGGCCAGTTTTCGTCCGCTCATTCTGGGGAGCACCACGTCGGTGAGGAGGAGATGGATCGGTGCCGGATGCTGCTCCGCGATGAGCAGAGCCTCCCCGCCGTTCTCCGCCTCGAGCACGGCGTATCCATAGGTCCGCAGCACCCGGCAGGTGAGGGAGCGCACGCCTGCCTCATCCTCGACCACGAGCACGGTCTCAGTGCCGCGCACCTGGGCCGGCCTCACTGGCACGGGAACCTGCGTCGGCCCCTGGGCCATCACCCTGGGAAGATAGACCTTGAAGGTGGTTCCGCGCCCCGGCTCGCTGTACACGTAGATGGTGCCGCCGCTCTGCTTGACGATGCCGTATACCGTGGAAAGGCCCAGCCCGGTGCCCTTACCCCGTTCCTTGGTGGTGAAGAACGGCTCGAAGATCCGTGCCTGAGTGGCCGCATCCATTCCGCTACCGGTATCGCTCACCGCCAGCATGACGAATTCCCCCTCGGTGGCACCCGGGTGCTGGCTCGCATAGGAACGGTCCAGAGTCACGTTCCGCGTCTCCAGGGTAAGCTTGCCGCCCGCCTCCATTGCATCGCGCGCGTTGACCGCCAGGTTGATGATCACTTGCTCGATCTGTCCCCGATCCGCTCTCACCACACCCAGACCGGCCTCCGGAAGAATCGTTAGCTCGATGTGCTCGCCCAGGAGCCGGCCCAACATCCGCATCGTATCGGAAAGCACGGCGTTGAGATCGATCAGGGTGGGCTGCAGCATCTGCCGCCGGCTGAACGCCAGCAGCTGGTGCGTGAGCTCCGTGGCGCGGGCAGCAGCCCGGTCGATCTCGAGCAGGTCTTCGTGCTTCGAGTCTTCCGGCGGAATCGCCTTCAACAGGAGGCTGGTGTAGCCGATGATGGCGGTCAGCAGGTTGTTGAAGTCGTGCGCTACCCCGCCGGCCAGCTGCCCCACCGCATCCATTTTTTGCGACTGCCGCAGCTGGCCCTCCAGCTTCTTCCGCTCGGTCAGATCGGCCGCCAGGGCGATCACCCCACGAACCCCGGACATACCACCATAGAGCGGCGCGAGGGCAAGGCTCAACATCAGCGACGTCCCGTCGCGCCGCTGCCAACGCACCTCGAGGTCGATGAACGATGTTCCCGCCAGCACCGCCAGATGGTGCTGGCGGAATTCTGCCTGCCGGTCGGGAGCGATCGCCGGCAGCATGTGCCCCAGCACCTCCGGCGCTCTCCAGCCGAACAGCCGCTCCGCCGCGGCATTCCAGCTGGTGACCTTGCCGGAGGGGTCGAAGGCGAAGATGGCGAGGGGAGAAGCCTGGATCAGCGCCGACAAGGTGTCGCTGGTATTCAGGAGCGCGGTCTCCGCGCGGCGCCGCTGGGTGATGTCGGTGAGGCTCGCAATCGCCTCAACCAGCTCCCCGGTTGCCGGGTCGAACACCGGAACGGCGTCCACCAGGCACCACCGCTCGGACGGCGTGCCGATGGACACCCCATGCACCACCCCGCGAACCGGCTGACCGGTCCGTCGCGCGAGGCTCAGCGGATGGGCATGACCCTCCGCGGAGCTGCCGTCTTCGTGGACGATCCGGTGGTCGGAGCCGGGAGAGTTGGCTAGGACCACGTCGGTGGTGCCGAGCAGCTCGCGGGCGGCCTGGTTCGCGTGCACCACCTTGCCCGCAGCGTCCTGCACGATGATCCCGCACGACAGCGCGTCATAGAACCGGTGCAGGCGCTCGGCTTCGTGAGCCCGCCCCCGGAGCCGGCGCTCGACGGCCCCAGCCCCGAGGGCGAGCGCGATGATGGCCAGGGTGGCAAAGGCCACGATGGCCGTGAACTCGAGGCTCACCTGGCCGCCGGGAAGCCGTGAAACAGGGACGCAGTGGCAAACGGCAATTGGGGGCTGCGGATTTCCCCGACATGAGAGGAGCGGATGACCCCGTCCATCGAGTCGGATGCCTCATTTGGCGAGATATGGCGTCCCCACCCTGGTCCGGCGCCTAAGTCGTGGGCTGGGAACGAGGTGAGGCATGCCACCTCGACAGTTTCGAGGGTCGGCGGCGGATTGTGGGTCCAGTGGAGGTGCATACCAGCCCTGCCCAGCAAAGTGTCGAATGCGGATCCCGGGTGACGAGCGGTTGGAGAAGGGCAAGATGTGAGCCCTACAAGCGGGTAGGCGGTAAGCGGGTAAGGTTGGTAAGAAGAATGTCACCCTGAGCGCAGCGAAGGGGCCCAAGCTCAAATGGAGCTCTGGCCCCCTCGTCGCGAATGCACCTCAGCGTGACATCCTTCGAACCGCTTAATGTCTGCAGGGGCTCAACCGTGCTGCCGGTTTCGCGCGTGGGTAACCAGCAAACCGTCCAACCTTAGGGTTACCGCACGTCCCACTTAAAGAGGAGGTAGTGGCCCGGCTGGTCTACGATCGCGAACGGCACCGCGTCCGTGGCTATCCGCCAATCGGGATGCGCGGCCGCGAAGGCGTGCCAGCTGGGGTAGGACACCGTCCCGCTCCTGTAGAACCACTGGCAGGTCTCGTCGTCCTCGCCGTTAAGGACACCCACGAATCCATCGCCGTCGTTGCAGCCGCTGCCGTCCGTTACGTCGACAAAGGCGTCGGGCTCGGTGTCGCCGTCCGTGGAGCACGGGTAATACTCGGCCGTCCCCTCCTGCCGCA
>JBDTUV010000283.1:0-4066 GCA_040007575.1 Gemmatimonadales bacterium | reverse complement strand
CTGTTCCAGCGGTTCAGCTCCCGCGGGGAGGGCGACTTCGCCAATAAGCTCCTCTCCGCCCTCCGCTACCAGTTCGGGGGCCACCAGGAGAAGGGCCCCGGTCAGGAATGATCAGGATGACCCAACCTCTCTCGGACGCGCTCGTCGTCTTCGGCGTCACCGGCGACCTCGCCTTCAAGCAGATCTTCCCCGCACTGCAGGCGATGATCAGGCACGGGCGCCTAGACGCGCCCATCCTGGGCGTGGCCCGCTCCGGCTGGAGCCTGGAGCAGCTCCAGGCGCGGGCGCGCGAAAGTGTGGAGCAACACGGTGGGATCGACTCGGCCGCATTCCAGAAGCTGTGCGGACTGCTGCGGTTCGTGGGCGGAGACTACGAGGACCCCGCCACCTATCAGCGGCTGCGCGAGGCGCTGACCGGCCGCCAACGGCCGCTCTACTATCTGGCCATCCCGCCGAGCCTGTTCGCCACCGTGGTCGGAGGGCTCGCCCGGGTGGGGGCCGCCGCCAACGCTCGCGTCGTGGTGGAGAAGCCCTTCGGCCGCGACAGCGCCTCGGCCGAGTCGCTCAACGCCACCCTGCACCAGTTCTTTCCCGAGTCAGCCATCTTCCGCATCGATCACTTCCTCGGCAAGGAGCCGGTGCAGAACCTCCTGTATTACCGGTTCGCCAACTCCTTCCTGGAGCCGATCTGGAACCGCAACTACGTCGAGCGGGTCCAGATCACCATGGCGGAGCGCTTCGGCGTCGAGGGGCGCGGGCGCTTCTACGAGGAGGCGGGCGCCATCCGCGATGTGGTGCAGAATCACCTGCTCCAGATCGCGAGCCTCCTCGCGATGGAGGCGCCCTCCGCGAGGGGCACCGAGGCAATCCGGGACGAGAAGACCCAGGCGTTCCGGTCCATGCGTCCGCTTGAGCCCTCCGATGTCGTGCGAGGGCAGTTCCGCGGCTATCGCCGGGAGCAGGGAGTGGCTCCCGATTCCGAGGTGGAGACCTTTGCCGCCGTGCGGCTACAGGTGGATTCGTGGCGCTGGGCCGGGGTGCCCTTCTACATCCGCGCCGGCAAATGCCTTCCGGTGACGGCCACGGAGGTGCTGGTCGAGCTCAAGCGGCCGCCGCTGGTGCTCTTCCCCGACTGTGCCGCGGCGCCGCCCAACCGCTTCCGCTTCCGGCTCAGCCCCCAGGTTGTGCTCTCCCTCGGTGCCCGGGCCAAGCTGCCGGGGGAGACGATGCGGGGAGAGGATGTCGAACTGATCGCCTGCCACGACCGCACCGATGAGATGGCGCCCTACGAGCGATTGCTGGGCGACGCGATGCGGGGAGATCAGATGCTCTTTGCCCGGGAGGACTCGGTGGAAGAGGCGTGGCGGGTGGTGGAACCGGTGCTGGGCAGCGCGACCCCGCTCTTCCAATACGACAGCGGCACCTGGGGACCGGCGGAGGCCGATCGCCTGCTCCAGAACGGGGCGGCCTGGCATAATCCTGAACAGCAGTGGGCCTGCGGATGACAGCACGTCACGAGGTCGTCTTCCTGTTCGACGTGGACAACACCCTGCTCGACAACGACGCCGCGCAGGCCGACTATCACGCGCACCTGGTACGGCAGTCGGGTCGGGCCGCCGCCGAGCGCTACTGGACCCTGTTCCTCGAGCTCCGCGAAGAGTTGGGGTATTCCGACTACCTCGGGGCGCTGCAGCGCTACCGCCTCGAGCGGCTGCACGACCCGCATCTCATTCTGGTCTCCTCCTACCTGCTGGACTATCCATTCGCCCAGCGGCTGTATCCCAGCGCGCTCGACGTCCTCGCGCACTTCGGCCGGGAGGCCCCGACGGTCATCCTCACCGACGGCGACGTGGTGTTTCAGCCGCGCAAGATCGAGCGATCGGGGCTGAGCGCCGCGGTGGAGAACCGGATTTTGATCTACATTCACAAGGAGCTGGAGCTGGACGACGTGGTCCGGCGCTTCCCCGCGGAGCACTACCTGCTGGTGGACGACAAGCTTCGCATTCTGGCGGCGGTGAAGCAGATCTGGGGCCAGCGGGTTACAACCGTCTTCGTCCGCCAGGGCCACTACGCCCACGACCCCGACATCCTAGCGAGCTATCCGCCGGCCGACTTGACCGTCGACCGGATCGGCGACCTGCTCGAGTACGACATACCCACACTGCTTGGCGCCGCCACCGCGGCGACCGGCGGCAGGAGAGCACCATGAACCCAACCCAACGACTCCACGACCTGGGCCAGAGCCTCTGGCTCGACAACATCACCCGGGAGATGATCCAGAAAGGCACCCTCCAGCGGCACATTAACGAGCTGTGCGTCACCGGGCTCACCTCCAATCCGACGATTTACGAGCACGCCATCGAAAGCGGCTGGTACGACCACGCGATCCAGGCGAAAACGGTTGCCGGCCTCTCCAGCGAGGCGCTCTTCTTCGAGCTTGCCATTGAAGATCTGACCCAGGCGGCCGATTTGTTCCGGCCGGCGCACCGGGCGACTGGCGGCACCGACGGCTGGGTCTCCCTCGAGGTGTCGCCGCTTCTGGCCCATGACACGGCCCGTACCATCGAGCAGGTGCGGTCGCTCCACCAGCAGGCGAATCGGCCCAACCTGTTCATCAAGATTCCGGGAACTCCGGAGGGCCTCCCGGCCATCGAGGAATCGATCTTCGCCGGTGTGCCGGTCAACGTCACCCTGCTCTTCTCCCGGGAGCAGTATCTCGCGGCGGCCGAGGCGTACCAGCGCGGCATCGCGCGCCGGATCGCCGCGGGCCTGGATCCGGCCGTGGGATCGGTGGCATCGGTATTCATCAGCCGGTGGGACAAGGCGGTGCAGGACCAGGTGTCGGCCGCGCTGCGCAACCGTTTGGGGATCGCGATTGCTGGGCGCACCTATCGGGCCTACCGGGAGCTGCTCCACACCCCGCGCTCGCGGGAGCTTGCCGCCGCGGGTGCCCGGCCCCAGCGCCTCCTCTGGGCCAGCACCGGCACTAAGGATCCCCACGCCTCCGACGTGCTCTATATAGAAGCGCTGGCCGCGCCCGACACCATCGATACGATGCCGGATGCCACGCTGCTCGCCTTCGCACACCATGGTCAGATCCGCGGTACCATGGCGGAGGATGGGGGGGAAGCCGAAACGGTCCTCGCCGAATTCGAGCGGACCGGGATCGATCTCGCCGCCCTGGCGGCCAGGCTGCAGCAGGACGGTGCCGAGGCGTTCGTCAAGTCGTGGAAGGGGATGCTCGATAGTATCGCCGCCAAGTCCGAAGCGCTCACCGCGGGGGCCGGCTCCGGCGCCCGACCGTGACCGTCGCGACCCCGGCGCCGACGCTCACGGGACTCACCAGCCTGCCGGCGTGGAAGGCGCTCCAGACGCACTACCGGACCGTGCGCGACCTCCGTCTCCGCGCCCTGTTCGCCGATGATCCGAGGCGGGCCGAGCGGCTCAGCGCCGAGGCTGTCGGACTCTTTCTCGACTACTCCAAGCATCGGATCACCGACGAGACCGTCCGCCTGCTGCTGGCGCTCGCACGGGAGTGCGGGCTCCGCGAGCGGATCGACGCGATGTTCCGGGGCGAGCCCATCAACGTCACCGAGGGACGCGCTGTACTGCACGTGGCACTTAGGGCGCCCCGGGATCACTCCATCGTCGTGGATGGAGTGGACGTGGTCCCCGGGGTGCACGAGGTGCTCGACCGGATGGCCGCATTCGCGGAGCGGGTGCGGCGCGGCGCCTGGACCGGGCACACCGGCAAGCCGATCCGCCACGTCATCAATATCGGGATCGGCGGCTCCGACCTCGGCCCCGTGATGGCCTACGAGGCGCTGCGGTATTACAGCCGGCGGGATCTCACCTTCGGGTTTGTCTCCAATGTGGATGCCACCGACTTCGCCGAGGCGAGCCGGGGTCTGGATCCGGCGGAGACGCTCTTTATCGTATCTTCCAAGACCTTCACGACGCTCGAGACGATGACCAATGCCCGGACCGCCCGGGCGTGGGCGCTCCAGGGCCTCGGTGATGAGCGCGCCATCGCCCGCCACTTCGTGGCCGTCTCCACCAACGCCGG
>JBDTUV010000282.1:0-4084 GCA_040007575.1 Gemmatimonadales bacterium | reverse complement strand
GGCATCGTGCGCGCCACCAACATGCTGCTGGCCGGCAAGGTCTTCGTGGTCGGCGGCTATGGCTGGTGCGGGCGCGGCCTGGCCTCGCGCGCGCGCGGCATGGGCGCCAACGTCGTCGTCACCGAAGTCGAGCCGCTGCCCGCGCTGGAAGCGGTGATGGATGGTTTCCGCGTCATGCCCATGGATGAAGCCGCCCGCATCGGCGACATCTTCTGCACCGTCACCGGCGACGTCAACGTCCTCGACCGGCACGATTTCGAAGTCATGAAAGACGGCGCCATCGTGGCCAACTCCGGCCACTTCAACGTGGAGATTAACATCCCCGCGCTGGAATCAATGGCTAAGCAGCACCGCAAGGTGCGCGAGTACGTCGAGCAGTACGTCATGGACGACGGCCGCCGCATCAACCTGCTGGGCGAAGGCCGCCTGATCAACCTGGCCGCCGCCGAAGGCCACCCGGCCAGCGTCATGGATATGTCGTTCGCCAACCAGGCCCTCGCGGCGGAAGTGCTGGCCAAGGAGGCGACCAAGATGAGCAAGTCGGTCCACCGTCTCCCACCAGCGGTTGACCAGGAGATCGCACGGCTCAAGCTGCAGGCCATGGGCATCGCCATTGATACACTGACCGCCGAGCAGGTGCGGTACCTGGCGAGCTGGGATGCGGGGACGTAAGCGGATGCGTCGATGATAGAAGTCACGGTCGCGCATCTCGGCCTGGATCGAACAACGAACACGCCGGTCGTAATCCTGCGGGAGAAGGACGGCAGTCGTGTCCTCCCGATCTGGATCGGCCCGGCGGAGGCGAGCGCGATTGCGATGGAACTGCAAGGGATGAAAGCTCAGCGTCCCCTCACCCACGATCTGCTCAAGCAGATTCTGGTTGGGCTGGGGGGCGATCTCCGCCGGGTCGTCATCAGCTCGGTCAAAGAGAACACTTACTTTGCGGAGTTGCTGATCCGCCGCGAGGACCACGTTTTCCAGGTGGACGCCCGGCCCTCGGACAGCATCGCGCTCGCCCTGCGGATGCGGGCGCCCATCTTCACCAGCGATGGGCTCCTCGACCAGAGCGGCGTCGAGACTGACGAACCCTCCCCCAATCCGTCGCTCGAGGCGGACAAGCTCAAGGACTACCTCGAGAAGATGGATCCCCAGGATTTCGGGAAGTTCAATCCCTAGACGCAGAGGATCGAGGAAAGGGAATCCTCGTCCCTCGCTGTGCTCGGGATGAGGATTCCTCTTGGTGCCATGCTGTTCTCATACCTCTCTGTCCGTGCTTTTTCCGTCTTCTCCGTCTTCTCCGTCCTCTCCGTTCTCTCCGTCCCTGTCGCCGCTCAAACCGTCCGCGCAGGGGGGGCGGTGCTCAAGGCCGACTCGACGCCCGTCCCTGGCACTCGGGTGGTGCTGCACCAGGTGGGCCGGATGCTGCAGGGACCGCTGGACTCCACTAAGACCGACCGGCGTGGCCGCTTCCGCTTTGCCTTCCGTCCCGATACGTCCGCTCTGTACCTGCTCAGCGTTCGCCATGCCGGCATCGAGTATTTCTCGCCCCCGGTGCACACCAATCCGGAGCGGCCGGATACCACCATTCGTATCCTTGTCTACGACACGTCCAGCACCGCTCCGATTGCGCTGGAGGCACGACACCTCGTGGTGACGCGCCCTGGCGAGGACGGCTCCCGAAGCGTGCTCGACCTGGTAGTGTTGCTCAACAGCGGAAACCGAACGAGGGTAGCGACCGACAGCGCCGGCGCGTCCTGGGTCGGGCTGCTGCCGCGCGGGACGATGGGCTTGGAGGTGGGAGAGAGCGACGTCTCACCGGACGCGGTAACCCGGCGAGGAGACTCGCTCCTGGTGACGGCACCCCTGGCTCCGGGCGAGAAGCAGGTCACGGTCCAGTACGTTGTTCCCGCAGGCAGCAAGGAGCTCGAGCTTCCGTTCACCGAGCCGGTTTCGAGTGTCAATGTGCTGGCGGAGGAAAACGACGTGGTGGTGAGCGGCGGCACCTTGGCGCTGGCGGACAGTCAGGTGCTTCAGGGACGCTCGTTCCGGCACTGGACCGGTGCCGTGCCCGCGGGTGGTGCGCTTCGCGTTGCACTCCCGGGCCAGAGACGCGTTCCTGAGGGGTTGCTGCCCTCACTCGTGGGGGCTGTGGTGCTCGTGCTGATTGGCGCGGGGTGGTATTTCCTTGCGCGTCACCCTCGATCGCCCGCCGCCTCGCCGGCCGTGCTACTCGACAAAATGGCCGCGCTTGACGCTCGCTACCTGGGACGCGAGGGTGAAACCTCGGCCGAAGATTGGGGTTCTTACCAGACGGAGCGACGCCGACTCAAGGCCGAGCTCGAGGCAGCCCTTGCGGCTGGAGCGCCAGGCCAATAGACTAGCCGCTGCAGAACAATTGAAGACCACACGAATGGGGATACTTGGAAGCCGGTGCAAATCCGGCGCGGCCCCGCCACTGTAACGGGTACCTGGCCCTCGAGGCCAGGCTCTCCACTCAGACCGCCACTGGGAAACCGGGAAGGCGAGTGGAGTCCCGAAGTCAGGAGACCTCGCCGTTCGTGCCACCATGAAGCCCTCGGGGGAGGGTTGGTGGCGTGCCGGCAGCCTCTTCGGCTCTCGTTCATCGCCCATCCTCCGAGTCCAGGAAGATGGGCGTTGTGATTTTCCGCCTTCTAGTCATCGCGATGATCGCAGGGGCCGCGTGCCGCCATGCACCGGCAGTCCGTTCCAGCACCAGTGTGGTCGACGATGCGGGCGACACGGTCCGGCTTGCTGCGCCCGCCCACCGAGTCGTATCGCTCATTCCAGCCTCGACCGAGCTCCTCTTTGCCCTGGGGGCCGATTCCGCCGTCGTAGGCCGCACCAGTTACTGCGACTATCCGCCCGCAGCCAAAGCCGTTCCCGATCTGGGGGACGGCATCAAGCCCAACATCGAAGCCGTAGTCGCCAGCCGGCCGGATCTGGTCGTTCTCTACAACTCGGGCCAGAACGCTGCCGTGGCTGGCCGGCTTCGGGAGCTCGGGATAGCAGTGCTGCGGGTCAATACCGATGCCTTGAGCAGCGTTCCCCGGGTGGCACGGATGCTCGGCACGCTCACCGGGCGTGAGAAAGCCGCCGACTCGCTCGCTGCTGTCTTCGATACGGCTCTGACCTCCGCAACCCAGCACCGCGCAGGTCGGAGGCCCAGAGTCCTGCTACTGGTGTGGGAGCAGCCGCCCATGACCATTGGGCGGGGGAGCTTCCTGAGTGAGCTGGTGGAACGGGCCGGTGGCGAGAACCTCTTCGCCGACGTTGCCTCGTCGTCGGGCGTTGTGAGCATCGAGGCTGTGGCGGCGCGAGACCCGGATCTGATCTTCACCACCGTGGAGGGCCCTTCCGCCTTCGCCACCCGGCCCGAATGGCAAGTGGTGCCCGCCGTTCGTAGACACAGGTACCTCCACGTGAGTGGCTCCGAGTTCAACCGGCCGAGCCCACGCTCACCGCAGGCGATTCGTGAGCTCACGGTGAAACTGAACGAGGCCAGGCGGTGAGCGCCGTACGGATTTGGGCCCTTGCGGTCATCGTCGTGGTCTGCCTTCTGGTCGGCCTGAGTGCCGGCGCGGTTCCACTCCCGCTGAGTGCGGTGTGGGCCGGGTTATGGCACCCTGACGCGGAAGCCGCCGCCATCGTCCGCGACCTGCGCGCTCCTCGCGTCGTGCTTGCCTTTCTCGTTGGGGGCAGCCTCGGAATCTGTGGCGCCGCCCTTCAGGCCATGATCCGGAACCCGTTGGCCGAGCCGTATCTCCTTGGCCTCTCCAGTGGAGCGGGGCTCGGGGCCGTGATTGCGATCGCCACCCAGGCAGGGGGTGCCTGGGCCGTGCCGGTTGCCGCCTTCATCGGCGCGCTCTGTGCCGTGGCACTGGTCTACCGGCTCAGCCTGGTTTCCGGCCGGCGTCTCGACCCCCATGTGCTGCTCCTCTCGGGTGTGGTCGTGGGCGCGTTTGCCGGCGCGCTCATGAGCGCCGTCATGGCGCTCTCCGATGCGCCCGGCGTCCGCAATGCCTTCCTCTGGCTCCTGGGTGGCTTCGGCGGTGCATCCTGGCGC
>JBDTUV010000281.1:0-4084 GCA_040007575.1 Gemmatimonadales bacterium | reverse complement strand
GTGCCTGTGATCAGGAAGGGGCCTATATCGAAGCTCTTGAGAGAAGATTGAGCCGCGCCGGCAAGCGATCCATCTGTAACGCTGCCAGTCGTTCCAACGGAGGCGCCGTTCACGATTACTTCAGCGAAATCATCCACAGCGATCGATATGCTGCCTTCAAGGGGGGATCGTGGGAGAACAAATGACTTAGAGAAGAGGAATTCCGCGGGGAATGCGGGAGATGTTGTCCCGGTGATCCCTGTACCCCAAATCCAGGTAGCCCCGGGAATGGTCGACAGATCGGCTGCCCAACCGCTCCCTTCAGTTCCATACAGCGTTGCGCCCGACGGACAGGTAGAAGGCACCGAGGCGTTCAGGCAGACGTTCTGAGCTACCCAGGTTGGATCGGAGACAAACGTTACTGTCGTGGTCGCCGTCTGAACTTCGGATTGAAGAGCTGTCCTTGGCGTCGCTCGCCCATACGGCGCGCTCGGAGGGGCAGAGGAGTCCTGACAAGCGAGCGCTAGAAAAGCCCCGAGCAGTGGGATGGAAGAGTATCGCATTGGCAGGTCCTCCTTGGGCCGCGTTATTTCTCTCTGGGTATGTCGTGAGGAGTGTCGTGGAGCTGGCGGTGTGGCCCCTTCCCTATGGAACCGTCCACAATGTGGCTCGGTCACGACTGGGCGACTGGGCAAACCCGACCACTTCAATTCCCCCACTGGCGCTTGGTTCGTTCATGCCGAACGCGAACGGGGTCGTACCGCCCTGAGAGCCAAGGTCGGTGACGCTGTAGCCTCCCGCCGCCAGTGGCTGCCAGAGTACTGCCCGGCGTCTCCCGCGCTGTTCGGTTGAGTAGCCCGAAATCTGACCCGCGTCGTTGACGGCCCAAGCCTCGGCGCAGGCGCCGCCGTTCAGCATGGGGAGCTGGGTTGCGGACGCACCACCGCTCGACCATACGACCGCTCTGGTGCCGCAGCCGGACGTTGAGAGGACGTTGAGTCCTACTATCCGGCCTGCAGAATTGATGTCGCGGGCTACACCACCTATCGCGCCGGCCAGCAGCGGCAATGCGTGGACAGCCCAGCCTGAGCCGCCGTTCTCCCAGAATGCGGGCTGATTCGGAAAGCCGGTCAGAACGTTGGAGTAGCCGACTACTACCGCAGCGTCGTTCAGTGCGAAGGCAAAGCTCCCCGAGGTGGACAGCCCGGGCAGCACCTCGAGCGAAGCGCTGAAAGCGGCTCCGCTGCCGGAAACGGTCCAGACGAAGGCGCGGTCAACCGGGCTCGCCACCCCGCCCGCCACGCGCCGCGTGGCGGCGTCATTGATATCCATCGCCTCGCCGTAGTCCATGCCTGCAGGGACACTGAGATCGTGCAGTGTGCCCATCTCCCAAAGGAAGGGATCTTGGCGCCCCGATGTCTCAGTACTGGAGCCGACCACTTGGAGGCCGGCGTTGATCCCGCGCGCCTGGGCCGAACCACCACCCAGATCACCCAGATCTATCGCGCTTCCCGTCGTGGCTCGGGGAGTCGTCGGAGTCCACAGGAACGCCCGCATTGGCGCGGAGACCGTGCCGCGCGAGCCGACAATTCGCCCACGATCATCGATATCCTCGGCGCGACCCAAACCGAGGGTGGTGATGGTTATACCGGTCCCGACATTGTTTCCCGGTGCCAGCGCTGGAGACTCTGAAGGAGGCGTGGGTTGAGCAGCGTCGCCACAGCCGGACAGCAGAACTCCGACCGCCAGCATGAGTGTGCCTCGATCGGTCATCATAAGTGCTCCAATAGTGGAAGGGGGACGCCGCTTCATCTGCTGATATCTTCTGTTGAACGGACTGCCTCTGAGGCTGTGCGGAAATTCCTGGGTGGGTGTTCGGCCGTTTCTGCTGAGAGGGTGGTCGGGTGTTAGTCGGGCGCAGGGAGCCGGTGTATGGTCCCTAGCAACCGGCCCCCACTGATCGCACAGGTCCTACGACGCGAGATTTATTGCACTTACCGCACCGTCCAGAGCGTACCTTTGTCCTCGGAAGTCGCGTGACTCAGTCCCGATACCTGAGTGAGACCACCTAGGCTCCCGCTCAGACCCATGCCGAGGCTCGACGCTGTCCCCGAGAGCCTGCCCAAGATCCGGACGCTTGCGGTGCTTGCATCCCCCGCCAGAGACCACATGGTTGCTTCCATGCGACCGCTGTTGGTCAATCGGCCGATTATCTGGCTCTGGTTGTTGATCCCCCAGGCTTCCGCACTGCAGCCGCCGAGCGCCTCCAGCGCCCGCGCCCCGGTCAACTTCCCATTCTGAGTAGTCCATAGTGCCGCGTGCACGCAGCCCTGCTGCGGTCGGCTCCAGCCGACCACCTGGCCCAGATCGTTGAGGCCGTATGCCCCACTCCCGTAGTCACCGGGCAATAAGCCGAGGTCTTCCATGGTCCAGCCGCTCGCGCCCGGGGTCCACAGCACGGCGTGATTGGACGTGGATGCCGAATAGGTAACCCAGCCCGCCAGCTGGCCCATATTATTGAGGGCGAAGACGGCGTTGCTCCCGCCAGCCGGCGCAGGGGCGACGGTCTCCCGGCTCAGTACCTGAACCACTCCTGCAGCATCGACCCTGACATTCCAGATCACGACTAGACCGCCGCTGGCGGTCTGGGCTATTCCGGCCACCTGGCCTACTTCATTAATGTCTAGAGCACTACCCGAGGTCCAGAGTGGATCCAGACCGAGATTCTGCATGCCTGCGGTCTTCGTCCACAGGAACGGGAGGCCACCCCCCGCTGTGGCCGCATTCCCCACGACGTGCCCGCTGTTGTTGATGGCCGTCGCGGCAGCGGTGGGGCCGCCGAAGGTGCCGAGGTCCTGGAAGGTGCCCGTCGTTCCCCGAGGCTGGGTTGGAATCCAGATGAACGCGCGCCTTGGCGATATGCCGAGGGTGCCCGTGTTGCCCACGACCCAGCCTTGATCGTTGACGTCTTCGGCCTGAACCCCTCCTTTGGCTGGCCCTATGGCCGTGACCGTCAGTTCAGGCGTCACTGTGAAAGCCTCGATCCCAATCCCCTTCTTGCCCGAGGACGTGAGAGCCACGATGTCATAGCGGTCCAGGGAGGCGTCGACGGCGATCGTGATGTTCGCCACCAGCTCCTTGGCGCTGACATACCGCGTCGAGTTGGTCTTTACCTTCGTCGTCGCAAACGCGGTGTCTCCCTTCAAGGCCCAGACGGCCCGTGAGCCGCGGTCGTACCCCGTCCCGAGCACCCGCACGTCAAGGGTCGTGTTTTGTGGGGCGGCTGTGGGATCGGCCGAAGTAACGGTCGGCCCGGTTGTCGCAGCGTTGGCCCCAGCAAACGGAAGACCAGGTGATGTGGGAGTTTCTATGGTGCAACTCGAAACCACCATGACGGGCAGTAAGAGCACCGCCCCAAAGGAGAGCGTCACGGACGTCCAAAGCCTGGTCATAGAGTCTCCAAGGTGCGCCGGAAGTGAGATTGCTATTTCAGTTCTACGGACAAACTTCGGCCGGTGTGCGAGAGAAGCCGGTCACCGCTCCCGCTGATCTGGTAGGGCGCCCAATAATGGGGAGCCGCATACCCTGGGGTCTGCAGCAGATCCTGCTGCGCCGCGGCCAGGGCTTCGGGAGGAGGCAGGACAGCCAAGTGGGTGTAAAAGCGCTCCGCAAAGGCTGCGGCCCCCTTGTCCTCAATACGCCAGAGCGTGGCCATCACGTTGCGAGCGCCCGCATACAGAAACGCCTGGGCCAGGGTGGCGTAGTCTTCACCTCGCGCAAACTGAGTGGACCAGGCGGCACCCACACCGGTTTCACACCCGGAGAGGAACACGAACGGCGCTTGGATTCGCAGGTCCAGGAGTTCATGCACTTCGAGCCGTCCATCGTCTGCGGGTCCGCCAGCGCTCCCGGACAGCTCGATCCGGGAGAACATCGGATTTCGGAGGTTCATAACTCCGTGGCTGGCCACGTGCACGACTTCGCCATCCGAGAGCGCCTCCCGGAGGCGAGCTTCGGTAGCCGACGCTCCTGTGTGCGTAACGGCTCCGGGTACGGTACGCCGAAACGCCACGGCTTCCCGCGCCGAGCCCGGCAGCGTGCCCGG
>JBDTUV010000280.1:0-4091 GCA_040007575.1 Gemmatimonadales bacterium | reverse complement strand
ACGTGTCGATGTAGGCGTAGTGGCCGTTTCCCTTGTCGGCCATCTGCTCCATCTTCGTGTCTTTGAGGTTGCCGGTACCGAAGCCGAGCACGGTCAGGAATGTGCCCTCCTCGCGCCGGGTCTCGACCAGCCGGATCATCTCCGCGTCCGAGCTCACGCCCACATTGAAATCGCCGTCGCTGGCCAAAATCAGGCGGTTGTTGCCTTCCGGCAGGTAGTTCTGCTTGGCCACGTCGTATGCCAGCCGGAGACCGGCACCGCCCGCGGTCGAGCCACCGGCCTCAAGCCGTTCAATTGCCTCGAGTATGGTCACCTTGTCGGCCCCCGAGGTCGAGGGCAGCACCAGGCCCGCTGCACCTGCGTAAACCACGATCGCCACCCGGTCCTCGGGCCGGAGCTCCTGAACCAGTGCCCGGAACGCCTGTTTCACCAGCGGGAGCTTGTCGGGCGACTGCATCGAGCCGGACACATCTAGGAGAAACACCAGATTGCTCGGCGGCAGGTCGCGGGTGGCCAGGCGCTTTGCCTGGAGCCCAATTCTGACCAGCCGGTGTTCCGCAGCCCAGGGACAGGGACCGGTTTCGGTCGTGACTGCGAATGGGTGCTCACCGGTGCGATCGGGGTAGCGGTAGGGGAAGTAATTCACCAGCTCTTCCAGCCGGACCGCATCGGCCGGTGGAAGCGACCCGCCGTTCAGGAAGCGGCGAACGTTGGTGTAGGACGCGGCGTCCACGTCGATCGAGAAGGTGGAGAGCGGGTTCGAGTAGGCGGCCAAGAAGCGGTTCTCCTCGATCCGCGCATACGCCTCCGTGTTTCCGGGTTCGCGCTGCAGCCGCCACGGCTCGTCGATCTCTCCCCGGCTGTAGTTCTTCCACTGCCGCTCGGCCTTGCTGTCCCGGTGGGCGTAGCCCTGGGCAGCGCTGTTCAACGCCCCCGGACTGGCGGCAGCATTAACGGTCAGCTCCTCCGCCGGCATCGGATTCGGGTCGAGCATGAAGTCCTGAATGGCGGGGCGTCCGGCGCGCACCGTCACGCGAGCCTCAGCCGGCTTGTACCCGATGAAGGTGGCACGCAACGTGACCGAGCCGACTGGAACCGTCGCCAACAGGTAGCGGCCGGTGCTGTCGGTGAGGGCAGACAGAGCTGACCCAGCGACGAAGACTTGGGCATGGGCGATCGCGGCACCGCCGCGCGCGCGCACGTGACCTTCGACCCGCCCAGTCGTGGGCAGCTGGATGACCGGAGCTGCGCCGGTGGTGGTGACGATAAGAAGGAGGAATGCCGAGAGGCCTGGCACACGCCTGGTGAACACCGAGGGCGATCGCATTGGGGACGCTCCGCGCAGAGGATTGCATCTAGCCCACCATGGATCTGGGCCTGAGATGTAGGCGGGAGATGCGCGAGGCCACCGGCCTGACACAGCGGAGCAGAAACAGCGAAGCGGGAGAGCCTTGTCGATCAGGGCTCGACGATGACGGTCCCGGTCATGAAGGGATGCGGCGAACAGTGGTAGGGGAAGCTGCCCGCTTGGTCAAAGGTGCGCCCGTAGGCCGCGCCCGGTGCGAGCGTCGGTGAGTCCCATGCCCCGCCATCTGCGGTGGAGGTGTGGGCCGGGTCCCCCGACGCGGAACAGTTTACCCAGATGACTTTTCCACCCTGTTTGACCCGGATTTCCGTCGGCTGAAAGGAAAAGTCGCGCACGACGATCACGGTCGCCCCGAGCAGGTCTGCCGTGAGGGGCACTCGGCATTCGCCGCCCAGCGACGGAGCGGTAGCCGCGGAGCGCTCCGAGAAGCAGGCAGCCGCGAGGGCCGCTATGAAGACAATCAGCAAGGTTCCCTGCATCGCGAGCCCAGCGAACGGCATTCGGCGATTCATTTGACGGTTACCACGCCCTTCATGAATGGATGCGGCGTGCAGTGGAAGGAGTAGGTTCCCGGCGTCTCGAAGGTGCGCTGCCAGGTTGCTCCGGGCTCGATGAGCCCAGAGTTCCACGCGCCGTCGTCCGACGTCACGCTGTGAGCCATCTGGTCGTTGTTGGTCCAGGCAATCGTAGTTCCGACTCCAATCTCCAGCTTTGCCGGGGTAAAGGCGAAGTTACGCATTACGGCCTTCACCGCCTTGCCCTCGACCGCGTCCGCCGCGCCGGGCGGAGGAGTGGCGGGCTTGGGCCGGCCACCGAAGTAGCGAGCCAGGGTGAACGGCACGACGAACTCGAATCCATAGCGGCGCTGCGCGCTTCCCCGCGATGCGCCCTGCAGGGTAGCGGTGTTGGTGTTGTTGACCTGGAGTGAGAACGTGTGCGGGCTATTCGGAATCGCGACATGAAGTCCAGCACTCCACGCCACCTTCTCGCCTCGAGCATCGTCCCGGTTCATGAGCGAGGCCAAGTCCCCCGCCAGGGCGAGGTGCCGTGTCAGCCGGAAGGTGCCACCTCCACCAAGCGCAAACTGGGTTCCTCCCGATGGGTATGGGTTGGAAAGAACCCGGCCGACACCGATCAGGCGGACGCGTCCCATTCGTCGGGCGATGGACACCTCGCCATCCACGCCTTCGGCCGAGAGGTTGTATCCCACCTGCCCCCCGAGGTCGATCGGAGCGGCGTTGTCCTGCGACAGGAGCATGTAGCGGCCAAAGAACTCCCACTCGTTGGGATACCTGGGCGCCAGGGTGGAGTTGGTGGCGTAGTGGAACCCCAGCAGCATCCGGGACGTGATGCCCGCGCCTAACAGGAAGGTCGGGAAGCTTGAGACCTTCCGCTCCGGTGCAGCACTGCGGACGAACCGGTGAATGAAGTGAAAGTTCACCGTTCCAGGTTGCCCGACAAAGTCGCCGGACAGATTTGGGGGGCGGTCGAGCAGCGACTGCCCGGCCAGTGCCGGTGGCGCGGCCAGGCACACCACCAGCGGGGCCAGGCGGGTTGAGAGGAGCACGCTATTCTCCGTTGCGTCCTGGAACCTACTCGACAGTGATGGACCCTTCAGGCGGCAAAATGAAATTGTGTAGCCCTCGCCGTCGTTCAGCAAGGTAAGCGAGGTGCCCGCCTGTCGAACGCGTTGATGGATCGGGGATTCCGCGGATGAGGCCGGTTTCAGTCTGAGGTCATCGCCTGCCGACGAAAAACCGTTTGAGCAGGTCTGCGCACTCCTCAGCCAGGAGGCCTCCGACCACCTCCGGCCGGTGATTCAATCGCGGGTTGCGTAGCAGGTCGTACACCGACCCCGCCATTCCGCATTTCTCGTCGTACGCACCGAACACCACCCGGCCCACCTTCGCCAGCACGATGGCGCCGGCGCACTGGGCGCATGGCTCCAACGTCACATACATCGTGGCCATGACGAGCCGATCCTCTCCCACATTCTGCAACGCACGCTGGAGGGCAATCAGCTCGGCGTGGGCGGTGGGGTCGCGGCGCTGGACTGTCTCGTTGTGGGCCTCGCCCAGTATGTCGCCTTCGGCAATTACCACCGCACCGACCGGAACCTCCTCCCGCACCGAGGCCGCCCGGGCGAGCCGGAGGGCAGCCTGCATTCCTGCGAGATCACTCGGCGAAGGGGTACCTCTACGCACCGGCCATCTCTGGCACCGGCGCTGCGCCCCGTTTGCCCTTTTCGAACCGCAGCACGTCACCATCCCGCTCCACCCGGACGGTGTCGCCTTCGTGGAAGTTGCCCTCCAGCAGCTCCAGCGCGATCGGATTCTGGAGCAGCCGCTGAATCACCCGCTTGAGCGGACGGGCCCCATAGACGGGGTCGTATCCCTCGGCCGCAATGAGCGCCTTGGCCTGCGGCGTTACCTCCAGATGAATGTGACGGTCCTCCAGGGTCTTGATGAGCTTCGCCAGCTGGAGGTCCACGATCTGTACCAGGTCTTCCCGGCTGAGCTGCCGGAACACAATGATTTCGTCCACCCGGTTGAGGAACTCGGGACGGAAGTGGTTCCGGAGCTCGTCGCGGACGTGCTCCTCCACCTTTTCCCACCCGCGGGGATCCAACTGCGCCCCGGCGTCGACGATGTACTGGCTGCCGATGTTGGAGGTCATTATGATCACGGTGTTCCGGAAGTCCACCAGCCGGCCCTGGCTGTCGGTG
>JBDTUV010000279.1:0-4093 GCA_040007575.1 Gemmatimonadales bacterium | reverse complement strand
GGTGGAGAGGTCGCGGAATGGGTCCCGGACAGCCTTCGCTGCGCTCAGGCTTCCTCAGGATCACAACGGGGGCGGCCCTCACACTCGCCGCCCGCCTACCGCTCACGCTGTCGGTTTTACCGCTCACGCTTTTCGTATTCCCGCTGCACGCCCAGATCGCCGAAGAAGACTCGACCCAGTCCGATTCGGCCTACGCCGATACCGTCAGCAGCACCGAGCGCTACCTCAAGGAACAGCTGCAACAGAACGTCCGCGTGCCGGTGCTGCCGCTGCTGGGCCTCGAGGGTCCGCGTCCGGCGCTTACTCGCATCGTCTTTACCCGCGACTCGATCGAGTGGGGCGACGCCGCTACCGTGGGCGACATGCTCACCCAGGTCCCGGGTGTCTTTCTCTGGCGCGGTGGCTACACGGGAAGGCCCGAGCCGGTGAGCTTCCAGGGGCGCGGCGCCGCGTCGGCGGAGTATTACCTCGATGGCATTCCCTACGTGCCCGCTGGGCTGGACAGTGTCGGCGTGGATCCCGCGCTCTTCTCCATCAGCCTGCTGGAGCGGATCGAGGTTGAGCGTTGGCCTGGCCAGCTCCGGGTGCACCTCTTCACCAAGCGGCACGACCGCCTCGCCCCCCGCTCGCGGATCGGAATAGCTCGGGGCGACAACGACTACGCCCGCTATGAGGCGTCGCTCGAGCGCCGCTTCCGCTCCGGATTCGGCTTCGGCCTCGCCGGCGACTACCTGAGCTCGCCCACCGCCAGTGGCCGGAGCAGCGACTACTCCAACACCCAGATCTGGGCCCAGGGCAGTTACATCCCCTCCGAGCGATTCGCGGTGCAGTACCAGCTGGTACGCTCCGGGCCCAAACGCGAGCCCTACGCGACCGTGGCTGGCGGCATCGAGGACACCATCGGCCTTGGCTACAAGGCGAAGCGAACCGACGCGCAGATCCGGATGACCCTCAAGGGCCGCGGCACCGAAGGCCTCGGGCCCCGAGTCGATCTGATCTATGCCCGCACCGGCTGGACGGGTGCCGGACTCGAGCAGCAGATCAACCAGATCGGCGGCTACCTGACCTTTCGGGCACCGAGCTTCTCGCTCACCGGATCGGTGTTCCACCGCACCCGCTGGACCCCGCTCGACACCCGGGCCAGCCTGGGCTGGAATCCCATCGCGCCGTTCAGCGCTCGGGGCGAGCTGGTGCACCTGCGGCACTTCGGTGGGCGAAACAGCGACTACGCCAACCTCTCTGCCGGCCTCGAGCTGGTGCGTGGACTCACAGTCACGGGAACGGCGCGGATAGGAAAGATCGTAGCGGCGCCAGCCATCCCCACTGATCCGGCGCAGAGCATTCGCGACTTTCAGGCGGCGCTCGGCTGGAACCGCGCCCGCCTGGGCTTCCAGGTGGCCTACGCGCAGACGTCGGCGTTTGCTCCACCCGCCTATGCGGATTTCCCACGCATCGTCTCACTCGCGCCAGGTCCCAGGACCCAGTGGATCACGGCCTCGGCACGGCTGGCTCCGCTTCAGTGGATCACCCTGGACGGCTGGTACAGTGATCCACGGGGCGTTACACCCGACGGCGTTCCGCCCACCCACTCGGTCGTAGCCGGCACTATCCGTTCCAAGTTCCTCCGCAAGTTCCCCAGCGGGATCTTCGACTTGAAGCTCAAGCTGGCCATGGAGACGTGGGGCAGGGGCACCAGCGGCCGCGATGCGCTCGGGACGCCGATCACCCTCAAGGGCGCCACGTTCATGCGAAGCCTGATCCAGATCCAGCTAGACCGGTTCACGATCTACTGGGACCGGGGCAACCTGACCTCCAGCCGGTTGTTTTATGTGCCCGGGTTTCAGATCCCCGGCCTGGGGAGCAACTTTGGGGTCACTTGGGAGTTCTCTAACTAGCGTCTACAGTCGATGATCTAGAGTTCGGTCTCTTGACGTCCGTCATCCTGTCGATGGGCGGCAGAAAATGGCGAGGGCCCCCCCGATGGGTGGCCCTTTTCCATATGGCGTCATGGCGTCGGTCTTATAGTCGGTACCCCGCCAGCGTCCCAGGCGCAATCCTGAGGAACAGCATCCCGGCGATATCATCCACCGCGTAGACGGGTTCTTTCTCTTTGCCCAGATCCACTCGTGCCCGCGGCTGCGCGCTGTCCTTGTCGATCTGGAGGAGGACGTTGCCCTTGCCCTCCGGTGCCTTGGTCAGCATGAACACTGACCCTGGAACAGCGAGCGACGCCTTGAACCGTTTGGTGGCCTGCGCCGCCGATTGGCGGGCGTAGCCCTGAAGGTGGGCGCCGCCGTGGGTGTACGCGGTCGCCAGTTCCCCGGTGATGCGCTGCACTCCGGGATCCGTGGCGCGTCGGGACGCTTGGGCGAAGGCATCGCCATACGCCGAAGCAGCGGCGCCGTACAGTCCGGCTCGAACCGCGTTCAGTCCGTGCAGCGCCCGGAGAAGGCCAGGAAGTTGAGGTGCCGGGTGATAGACCTGCTGTTTGACCTGCCCGTCACGCCCGAGGACCACCAGGTTCTGAGGCGCGATGAGCACGATGCCCTCAGGCCGGATCTCCATGGCCATGGGATCCTCGCCGCCCTGGAGCTTGATCTCGCCCCCGAGTGGCTTGAAGGTGCCCGCCTCCCGATCGATCGCGTAGAGCCGGTGATCCCGGTTGGCGAACACGTAGAACGTCCGCCCCTCGACCGCATGATGCAGGTAGTATCGCTCGGCGTCATACCCGTTCGAGCTCATCGGCTTGCCGCTCTCGATCGCGTCCTTGAACCGAGCCTCGCCAGTAGTGAGGTCGACGATGTTCACTTCCGCGTTCGTGGCCGCATCAGGGCGCGAGACATACAGCAGGCCGGCCGGGGTGAGCTCGGCATAGTCGAGCTGTCCCTTGATCTTCACGTCTTTCTTAAGACGCACGGTCGCGGAGGCGACATCCAGCACATTGACAAAGGTCTTTGATTCGGCGTCCACCGCGAGCACCACCGCGTCTCCGGCAATCATCCCTTCAATGACGTCGCCGCGCATCTTGATCGATTTCGAGGCGATCGTGCTACCGTCCTCGTATCGCGCCACGTTCAGTCCAGTCTGGACCACGCCGTTCTTCACGACCCGGCTCCCGGTGAGTTCGCCCTCGGGCGCTGCCTCGGGAAGGATGACGATCCCGGCTGGATGCTGCACGATGTCCCGAATCCATCCGCTCACCGTGGCAGGTTTGACCCAGAGCGGCTGGCCATCGGCAAGCCGGTAGGCCATGAGCCGATCGTCGAAGCTCACGTAGATGCGGTCGGCCTTGTCGAGCGAGGGGTACAGCCGCACATGCTTCGCCGGGTTGCCCGCCCGGGCGGTCGGGAGCGCCGCCGCCCACCGGGTCTCCCCGCTCCGGGCGTCCATTGCCTTGAGCCCCATGAGCGTGTGCACCACGATCATCTCGGGACCTGCCTGGAGCACGTGTAGCGCGGTGCCCTCGGACGCGCGGCGAACGAGACCCTGCACCAGGCCACCCAGACCCTTCTTCTTGGGCTCTGTCTGATCGAAGAGGGTTTCGTTTACCCACCTCTGGTCGCCCGTCGTCAGGTCGTACAGTGCTAGCACTGCCGGTCCAGCAGAGCGACGGCCATGCACCAGGAGTGTTCCGGTCTGTGGCATAACGCGACGGGTGACGACTTCCGCTAGGCCGAGGCGTCGCGAGTCGAAGACCCCCGCACCGGTCACTGGGTCGAAGATCACCAGCAGTCCGGGGCGGGCCGCTTCCATGAGGAGCGATCCCTCGACTATTCGTACGCTGTCAGGCGGCAAGCCGCCCAGATCCGGCTTCTCCCAGGCGACCAGGCCTCGCTCGATGTCGACCCCCATGAGGGCGGCGTCGCTGGATACCAGGAGCGTACCCGACGGGGTGACCTGCTGCCAACGGATATCTCCTTTGGTCTTGAGTGTCCACGCTGGGGTCGAGCGAGTGGATATAGGCGCTGCGACGGCGCGGGTGGAGGCGGGTGCGACCGTCTGTGCCTCCGCGGTCCTGTTGGCAACCGGCAGCAGGAGCAGGAGCAGGATCGTACGGGCGGACGGCGCGGCCATGGCATCTCCTTGGGACGGC
>JBDTUV010000278.1:0-4096 GCA_040007575.1 Gemmatimonadales bacterium | reverse complement strand
AGACGGCGACTTCAACGTGGGAGTGAGCTCGGACGCGGAGATGATCCGGCTGGTCGAGACCCGGCGCGAGGAGGGAACCTTCCTGACCGTGCTCGGCTTCGGGACCGGTAATCTCAAGGACACGAAGATGGAGCAGATGGCCGATAAGGGGAACGGCCATTACGCATATATCGATAGCTTCCGCGAAGCGCAGAAGGTCTTCGTTCAGGAGTTCGGGGGCACGCTGTTCACCGTGGCCAAGGACGTGAAGATCCAGGTCGAATTCAATCCTGCCAAGGTGCAGGCGTACCGTCTCCTGGGGTACGAGAACCGACTCCTGGCCAAGGAAGACTTCGCCGATGACAAGAAGGATGCAGGCGAGATGGGGGCAGGGCACTCGGTAACCGCGATCTATGAGGTGGTGCCGGTCGGTGCCACGCCCGTCGCCCTGAGCAACGATAGCCTGACCTACCAACATGTCTCGCTGAAGCCGTCGGCTACTAAGAGCTCCGAGCTTCTCACAGTACGGTTGCGCTATAAGGATCCCAAGGGTACGAAGAGCCGGCTCCTGTCTGCCCCGGTCATGGATCGGGAGAGTGCCGCCGCCTCCGAGGACATGCGCTTCGCCTCGGCCGTGGCGGCATTCGCCTTCCTCCTGCGGGATTCCGAACACAAGGGAGCGGCCAGCTTCGAACAGGTGCTCACTCTGGCCCAGGGTGCCCGCGGTGACGATCCTTCGGGTTACCGCGGGGAATTCATTGGGCTGGTCGAGGCCGCCAGAACGCTGAGCGGCAAGGGGGCGCCGGTGCCGGAGTAGTCTCAGGAAACAGCGTGAACGGTAAACAGTGAACAGTGAACGGGGGGCTAAAGCTGATTCGCCCCGGTTCACTGTTTGCCGTTGCCGCTTTATCTTTCGCGCGCTCTCAGGACAGGTGGCCGAGTGGCTGAAGGCGTCGGTCTCGAAAACCGGTATACCCGCAAGGGTATCGTGGGTTCGAATCCCACCCTGTCCGTTGTGCTATCGCTACTTACGGCCCGTCACTTCAAGTTTCTTATCACCTCGGTGGCCTCCCCGTGAGCTACCTCGATGACCATCTCCTGACCGGAGAGCGAATCGTCTACCGCGCCAAGCTGCACTGGACCATCTTCCTCACCGCGATAGTCGTGGTGGTGCTGGGCATTGCCCTCGGAATCCTGTTGCAGGTGGTCGAGCCGGCATACAGCTTGGCCGGAGCGGCACTCGCCGGCATCGGTCTCCTGCTCGCCATTGGGCCCGCCGTCAGATACATCAGCTCGGAATTCGCGGTTACCGATAAACGAGTGCTGGGCAAGCTCGGGTTCATCGAGCGTGAGTCGAAAGAGACCCTGCTCAGCAAGGTCGAGGCGATCGCCATCGATCAGGGAGTGATCGGTCGGATCCTGGGATTCGGCACAGTTACCATCACCGGTACCGGTGGCACCCAGGAATCTTTTCCCCGCATTTCCGAGCCGCTCGAGTTCCGGAGGCAGATCCAGAGTCAGATCATAGCGCAGGAGGAGCGAAGGGGCTCCCCCGCGCCCGCGGCAGCGGCTGTCTCGGGCGAGCCACGAGAGCCCCGCACCGAGCGGGACTGTCCCTATTGCGCCGAGCGCATTCTGGCGCGTGCCCGGGTGTGCAAGCATTGCGGACGGGATGTGGCACCGGACCCGGGGTGAGGGCCGATCGGCTGGTCGGATCTATTTTAGGGCAGGCGCTGGGCGACGCACTCGGATTCGTGGTCGAGGCACAGCCACCTGAGGTCGCTCGGGTTTACGTCGAAGGATGGCTTCGAGCCGGACGTGCCGGAGAGTGGCCCCACCCGCGGTTTCCCTTCGGTCAATACAGTGACGACACCCAGCTTGCCCGAGAGCTGCTGCGCAGCTTTTCCGATGCTCACGGATGGGAGCCATCGGTCTTCGCAGCAAGGCTCGCGGAGCTATTCCGGGAGCGGCGCGACGTGGGAGCGGGGCGGGGCACACGTTCCGCTGCGCTCCGGCTGCTCATGGGGGTACCCTGGTCCGAGTCGGGTACGCCGGCACCCTACGCCGGCAATGGCGCCGCGATGCGGGCCGGTCCGCTCGGTCTGCTCCTGCCTGAGCAAGGGGCGATGTGCCGGGCCGCGCGGGAACAGGCCCGGATCACCCACCTCGATCCCCGCTGTGCTGCCGGTGCCGCGGCCGTCGCGCGGGCCGTGGCGATCGCGGCGGCCCGGTTGCCGATCGACAACGTGACCTTCCTGGCCGAGGTTGCCGAGTGCGCCGAAACGGACGAGGTGTCGGTTGGGCGTGCGATTCGGGGACTCGGTGAGTGGGTGGCGCTGCCGCCGGACAGGGCCGCGCGCCACGTTCACGAGTCCGGGCTCGACCCGGCGCACATCGAACGGTGGCAGGGAATCTCCGCCTTCGTAACGCCAAGCCTGCTGTGGAGTCTCTACGCCTTCCTCCGCTCACCCGACGACTACTGGGAAACGATCTGCACCGCCATTGGGGTGGGCGGCGACACCGACACCATGGCCGCGATCGCCGGGGCCATCAGCGGAGCCCGGCTCGGGGTAGAGGCGCTTCCCCCCGAGTTGGTGGGCCGCCTGAATGACCGGGGAGAGTGGGGGGCCGACGCGCTTGCCGAGTTGGCCAGCTCGTGTGCTGCGTTTGTCGAATCGCACTGACCCCTGCGGAGTTCGTCCCCACCCTGCAGCTGCGAGCAGGCACTCCCACTGCCGCACAAAAGAACGCAGTGCTCCAGTGGGACCTCCTGCCCGCAGCGACCCCACCCCAGGGTAAAGAACGTCGCGGGCCGTCCACCGGGGGGGGGGCCGCAGTGGCCCGGTGGTCTCGCCCTAGCACTGCGTTCTTTTGTGCGGAGGCGAGAGCCCGGGCTGCTGCTGAGGGGCGGGGTCCAATCCGGTACCCTGGTGAGCATGCCCAGTTGGTCCAAGCATGTTATTCTTGCCTGTGAAAACCCGAGGATACCGAGTACTAGGTGTCGAGGCCCTCATGCCACACGGAATGATCTACCAGGACGTCACCGAGACCGTCGGGAACACGCCCCTCATCCGGCTCGCCCGGATGGCTGCCGGACTGCCGGCGCGGGTCGCGGTGAAGCATGAAGGCTACAACCCGTTCAACTCGGTGAAGGACAGAATCGGCGCGGCCATGATCAACGACGCCGTCGAGAAGGGCCGGCTGCGTCCAGGCATGATCATCGTGGAGCCCACCAGCGGAAACACCGGCATCGGTTTGGCCTATGTTGCCGCCGCCCAGGGCTACCGCTGTATTTTTACTATGCCCGACACCATGACCCTCGAGCGACGGAACATGCTGCGAGCGCTCGGTGCCAAGGTCGTACTCACCGAAGGTGCGAAGGGAATGAAGGGCGCTATGGCCCGGGCGGAGGAGATTCTCGCCCGCCTCGGCGACCGGGCGTGGATGCCGCGCCAGTTCGATAATCCGGCCAACCCAGCCATCCACTACCGCACTACCGGGCCCGAGATCTGGACCGACACCGATGGCACAGTTGACATCTTCGTTTCAGGGGTCGGTACTGGTGGCACCATCATGGGAGCCGGCCGCTACCTCCGGGAACGGAAGCCGGGCATCCGGATCGTCGCGGTCGAGCCCGCCGAGAGCCCGGTGCTCTCCGGCGGCCAGCCTTCTCCTCACAAGCAGCAGGGAATCGGCGCCGGGTTCGTGCCCTCCATTCTCGACACCAAGATCTACGACGAAGTCGTCCGGGTGACCAACGACGACGCCATTGCCACGACGCGTCGGCTCGCCCGCGAAGAAGCGATTTTCGCTGGGATCTCCAGCGGCTCCATCACCTGGGCGGCCCTACAGGTCGCCGGCAGGCGAGAGAATGCCGGCAAGCTGGTTGTTTCGGTCGTCTGCGACTTCGGCGAGCGCTACCTCTCGCACCCGGTCTACACCGACTTGCCGGACCCCGACATCTCGGATCTCGAGGAAGCTTTGGCAGCACCGACGGCCGTGGCATAACGAAGCCCTTCCAATTCTCACCCTGCTTTCATCCTCTACCCCCGAGGCACGAGCACCTGTGACCACCCCTGCGCGTTCCCTGAATGGTCGTACGAAAATCGAACGGGTC
>JBDTUV010000277.1:0-4100 GCA_040007575.1 Gemmatimonadales bacterium | reverse complement strand
CGGTGAGCAGGCGAGGCAGGATGAGGTCTGCGGCGGTAGCCTTGGCGAACATGCCGCACTGCGGAAGGCCAAGCAACCGGGTGACCCCCAGCTCGGCCAGCCAGATCATCGAGCCGGGATGCGCCGGAACGCCGTGCCGCAACACCCGGCCCCCAAGGCCATGTAAAGCGGAGTAAAAGGGAGAGAGTGGGTCGCCGGCCGACACGCCCCCAACCAGGATCAGGTCGAGACTTCGCTCGACGGCGAGGGTTCGGAGGGCGACTCGCGCATCCCGCTCGGCCTTCTCCGCCTCCATCTCAGTGAGCATGGTGGCGCCCATGAACCGAGAGCCGAGCGCCTCCACTTTCATGCGCACACCGGATTCGAAGCGTGCCAGAGCGGCCCCGCTGAGTGATTCGGCGGCAATGGCGCCCACCTTGGCCTGCTGGTACGGGCGGACCTCAACCAGCGGCCCGGCCTCCCGCGCAATCGCTACACCCTGTTCCACTATGAGCCCGGAGAGCAGGTGGGGCGCCACTTTCACCGAAGCGACCAGCTGGCCAGCCTGGACCGCCTGCCCGTGAAACAGAGTGAAGACCTCTAGTGAATCGATTGTGTTGAGCCGAAGGAGTCCGTCAGTGCGCACGTGAAGCACGCCGTCCCAGCTCGCCACCAGATCGAGCCTGCTCTGATGGAGCGGCCGCCGCTCGATTCCATCGCCCACCGCAGCCGCAGCCAGCCGCTCGGCTGCGTCGTCCTCGTGCAGGTCTCCGGGCTCGGGCCATCCCAGGCGGATCGGCTGCATCAGCTCGCCGGCAGCGGCGGCCGCCACCAGGGTAGCACCGAGGGTGGCATCCAGGCGGGTGCCCTTTCGGAGCGTCCCTTGGGGCAGGTTGACGGGTGCAAGGAGGATCGCGCCGGAGAGTGCAGCGGGATCCCAGCCGGCTAAAGCCGGTGCAGCGAGGCGCTGGGCCAGCACGGAGCCGGATCGCTCATTCCTGGCCGACGCGCCGGGCGAAGTCGGTCCAGAACTGCTCGGTCAGCTTCCGCGCCGTCCCCTCCATCAGCCGGGCACCGACGCCGGCGATGGTGCCGCTTATCTCGCTGGTGGCCGACCAGTTGAGGAGGACTTTCCCCGGACCGGCGTCCAGGACCTCCAGGCTCGATAACACGTCGAGGGCCGAACCCGGCGCTTTCCCACGGACCCGCATCTTGGCGCTTCGCCCCGGTACGATGTCGAAGAGCTCGACATCCATGGTGAACCGCACCTTGATCGACCCTACGCCGAATCCCGATATCACCTTGAAGTGAGCTGGGTCGATGACCTCCACCGATTCGACTCCGGGTGCTGATTTTGCCACGAAGTGTGGATCCATCAGCCTTTGCCAGACTCGCTCCCGGGGAGCAGCGATTTCCGGCGATCCGGAGAACTCGAGGTTCATCGGGAAAATTCCTCGAGGGCTTTGAGGTCTGCCCGGGTGTCCACGTCGGGGTTGTCACCCTTCACGTCTACCAAGACGGTCTCGTGAGGGCTGGAGTCGAGCAGGGCGCTGAAGCCGCGGTCGCCCTCCAGCTCGCGTGCTCGAGCCCAGATCGATCGGTCCAGCAGCACCGGGTGTCCCGGCGCGTCCGGTCGAGCTTCGTAGCGCGGCCGGATGATGGAGCCGCCGCCCACCCGCGCAACGAGCGCCTCGACCACATCGGCGCGAACCAGCGGCTGATCTCCCAGAAACACGAGCGCAGCCACCGCGTCGTTAGCTCGGCCCTCGAGCGCGGTCAGCCCGAGCCGGACTGAGTGGGAGAGGCCCAACTCCGGAGCGTCGTTGATGACGGTACTCAGCCACCGGGCGCGAGCGAGCGACAAGGCGCGCTCATCGTCGGCTGCAACGACAACGTGCCCGCCATCGAGCAGGCCGCGCTTTCGTGCGACCGCCACGACATCGAGCACGCAGGACAGCAGCGGCTGCCCCCGATACAGCGCGTGGAGCTTGCCGCCACCGAATCGCCGGCCCTGGCCGGCGGCCAGTATCAGGGCGTGGACCCGCAAGGGCACGTAGGTCCGTAACGCGTTGCGGGCTACCCGGCGCGCTCGAGTGCCTTCGTCAGGGCCCGGCGAGTCATCACCTCCGCCAGATGACGACGGTACTCGGCCGGTGCGTAGGAGTCGCCGTTCACCTCGATGCCCGCGGTCGCCTGAGCGGCCACTCGCGCGATCGCCTCGGGCTCACCTTGGCTCCCGACCAGAAACTCCTCGACACTGCGGCACAGGAACGCGACTTCACCGACTCCAGTCAGTGCCGCCACCGCATGGCTTACAGTCTTCCGCTTGCGGGCCACCACCGCCGCGACCGCCACGATCGCATATCCCGATGCGGGGTGGTCGTGACTCAAGTAGATGGAGCCCGCGCCGGACGGTAGCGGGGGCAGAATGATCTCGGTCAACAGTTCATCGTCGGCCAGTGCAGTGGTGAACGGTCCCTGGAAGAACTCCCGGGCTTTCACCGAGCGTTTGCCGCCCTTGGAGCGGAGGTTGAAGGTGGCGTCAACCGCAATCATGACCGCAGGCATATCGGACGCGGGATCCGCGTGCGCCAGGCTTCCCCCGACCGTGCCCCGGTTCCTCACCTGCAAATCTCCGATCGTCTCGGTGGCTTCCACCACGAGAGGAAACCGCTCCCGGAGCAGCTCCGACTCGAGCAGCTCGCGGTAGGTCGTTCCGGCGCCGATGCGGGCGCCGCGGCCTTTCTCCTCAATTCCCTTCAGCTCGTCGAGCCGGCTGATGTCCACCAGGCGCCGGGGCTGGGCCAGCCGGAACTTCATGATCGGCAGAAGACTGTGTCCACCCGAAATAACCTTGGTACCGTCGCCGACGGCGAGGGCATTCAGCGCGTCCTTGAGGGAGCCGGCGCGAACGTAATCGAAGCTCGTCGGGATCATACGCTGGCCCCCTTTCCATTCTGCCCCGCCCCCCCGCTGTCCCGCTTCTTACCGCCCTGTATTGCCGCCCACACCCGGGCCGGCGTTAATGGCTTGTCGATATGCCGGATGCCAAAGGGTTGAAGCGCGTCACATACGGCGTTGACCACGCACGCGGCCGAGGCAATCGTCCCCGCCTCGCCCACTCCCTTCACTCCTAGTGGATTGACCGGTGATGGTGTGACAGTGTGGGCGGTTTCAATCCGCGGCATCTGACTCGCCTTGGGAACCGCATAGTCCATCATCGTGCCGGTCAGCAGCTGGCCCGACTCATCGTAGATGGCAATCTCCTGAAGCGCCTCCCCGATGCCCTGGATCACGCCACCGTGGACCTGGCCGTCCACGATCATCGGGTTGATCGGAGGCCCACAGTCGTCCACCGCGATGTAGCGGAGGATCTTGACCACCCCGGTTTGAGTATCGACCTCGACGGTGCAGAGGTGGGTGCCGAAGGGGTAGACGAAGTTGGTCGGATCGAAGAAGGCTGTGGCTTCCAGCCCCGGCTCCACTCCGGCGGGCATGTTCCATCCGAGATTCGCCATGAGAGCCGCCTCGGCGAAGGTCTTGGACTGGTCGGGCGAGCCCCGCACGCTGAACTTGCCGTCTTTCCACTCGACATCCTGCTCGTTGGCCTCCATCAGGTGCGCAGCCACCTTCAGGGCCTTTTCCTTCACCCGCTGGGCGGCAATCTTGACCGCCGACCCACAGACCGCGGTGGTGCGGCTGCCGTAGGTCCCCCAGCCCTGGGGGGTGATCTCGGTGTCGCCGGCGACGATCTCGATGTTCTCTACCGGATAACCGAACTCCTCTGCCACGATCTGGGCAAACGTGGTCTCCTCGCCCTGCCCGTGCGGTTTGCCGCCGATGTAGACCCGGACCACGCCGGTGGGGTACACTCGCACGATCGCCGAATCGTAGCCCCCGCCGCCGAATCCGATGGCGCCGGCCACCTGCGACGGCCCAAATCCGCAGACCTCGATGTACGAGACCACCCCGATCCCCAGGTAGCGCCCCTCCTCGCGTGCGCTGGCCTGCTGCTTTCGGAAGGCCTGATAGTCCAACATGCTCAGCGCCTTGTCGAGCGCGCCGGCATAGTTGCCGGAGTCGTAGGTGAGGCCGGTCGCGGTGGTGTAGGGGAACTTGTC
>JBDTUV010000276.1:0-4106 GCA_040007575.1 Gemmatimonadales bacterium | reverse complement strand
GCTGAGCGGCTGTCCGATACGATGCATGGCCTGCCGGAGGATGAACCCGCCAAGCGAAACACGCCTCCCTCCCCGGAGGCCGCGCCGCTGGCCTCGCTGCTGTTTCGCAGCGGAGACTTCAAGGGCAGGAGACTGCCGATCAAGGTGCCGATCGTCAACATTGGGCGGGGCGACTACAACGACATCGTGATCGGCGATCCCAGCGTGAGCACCATGCACGCCAAGCTGCAGCGCCGGGAAGCGGTCTGGATCCTGACCGACATGGGGTCCACCAACGGCACGTTCGTGGAGGGCGAGCGTCTCGCCGGCGAGGCGCCGCTCAGCCCGGGAACGACGCTCCGCTTCGGGGACGTGATCGCCCTGTTCGAGCCTCTGGACGAGAAGGTGCCGGCTGGCCGCACCGGGAGCACCCGGCTCATGGGCCGGCTCGATCCCGAAGCGGGGCCAGCAGACCCGCGGCAGCAGGCCGATAAGCCCCGGCCACGACCACCCCGGCGGCCGATCCGTCCCCCTCCGCGACCCAAGGGGCCCTCTGGCGGTCTGGTACTGTCCCTGCTGATCCTGATGGCAATTCTCGCATACCTGTTGCTGAGCTGAAAAGTTCCGTGAACTTCACCTGCGCTGCCCGCACCGATGTCGGGATCGTCCGTTCGGGTAATGAAGACAACTACTTGATGCTGTCCGAGCACGGGATTTTCATCGTCGCCGACGGCATGGGTGGGCACGCGGCGGGAGAGGTAGCCAGCGAGATGGCGGTGAGGATTACCTCCCAGACCATCGGGACTCTGCGGGGGCTGAGCGACGAGGAGGCCGGCGAGCGGGTGCGGACCGCCATCCGAACCGCCAACGATGCCATCTTCGAGCGCACGTTATCGGAGCAGGACAAACGGGGGATGGGGACCACTGCAACCGTGCTGGTGCTCCTCCCGCAGCGCTACCTCATAGGCCAGGTGGGTGACAGCCGGGCGTACCTGATGCGGGATGGCCGGCTCCACCAGCTCACCAAGGACCACTCCTACGTCCAGGAGCAGGTCGATGCCGGTCTGCTTACGCCGGATCAGGCCCGGGTCCATCCCTACAGCAACGTGATCACCCGGTGTGTCGGGGCCGGCATCGATGTCGCGCCCGACATCTACTTCGGCTCGCTGGAGAAAGGCGATGTCCTGCTGCTCGCTTCCGACGGACTGACCGGGATGCTGGAAGACGAGCAGCTGGTCAACATCATGAGCGCGCAGGGGGGGCCCCAGGCCTGGGTGGACCGGATGGTGTCAGAGGCAAATCGGCGGGGCGGTCTCGACAACATAACTGCCATCGTGATCCGGATCGATTCGGTTGACAGCGACACCGGCGAGCACCCCACGGTCCCTGCCGCCGCCAGCCAGCGGTCATAGCTCACAGCTATTGGCTATCGGCTATCGGCTATTGGTTGGTGGTATTGGGCCCAGGCAACGGGCGGTGCAGTAGGGCCCAACGATGAGCGGAGTAGCTAATAGCCTCACCCCGGCACGAGGAGGATGTGTGGACGTACTGACCTGGATCATCGTTGGGCTGGTGGCCGGACTACTGGCTTCGCTGGTGATGGGCGGGATTGGCTACGGCATTGTGGGCGACATCGTGGTGGGGATCCTGGGCGCCCTTCTTGGCGGCTGGCTTTTTGGTCAGATGGGCTGGGGAACGCCTTTCCCGGGGATCGCCGGAGCGATCTTCGTGGCCTTCATCGGCGCGGTGGTCCTCTTGCTGATCATCCGGCTGCTGCGGGGGTCGAGGGGCAGGCCGTAGGGCTGAGCTCCAGTTCCAGCCGGATGTTGGCGCGGCGATAGCGGCCGTCACTGGCCAGCGGTACCTCGACGAATCCGTGTTTCCGGTAGAGCCGGATTGCCGGGCTCAGCACGGTGTTCGAGACGATGACTACGCGGCGGGCCTGGATCTCCCTGGCGAAGGCCAGGGAGGCCTCCATGAGGAGGTCTCCGTACTCGCGGCCCCGGGCGGCAGGTGAAACCGCCATCTTGGCGATCTCGCATTCGTCCGCGCTATGCCGAAGGATGGCGCAGGTCCCCTGGACCTCGCTTCCCTCCAGCACGAAGAAGATCTGGCCACCGGGATCGAGAATCTTCCGGCAAGGATCGCCCAGGATCTCCCGGTCGGCAGGCTCCAGAACGAAATAAGCCTCAATCCACTCGCGGTTCAGCCGCTCGAATGCGCTCCGAAACTCCTCGCGGTACCGTACCAGCTCGGGTTTCCGCCGATCGACACTTTCACCGGTGGGTGCTATGCCTTCGTTCATCCGGGTTTCTCACATCTGCATGCTTGCGATACTGACCGCGTGTGCACCCCGCGCCGAGGAGACTTCGCCCGAGCCGGAAGGGGAAGCGCAGGTCCAGGTTCAGAATCAGGGTTTTGCCGACATGGTGGTCTATGCCATTAGTGGCGGACAGCGAGTTCGGCTGGGACTGGCCACGGGGAATTCCACCAAGACCTTCTCCGTCCCACGGTACCTGACAGCAGGAGCCGGACCGATCCGGTTCCTGGCGGACCCGATCGGCGGAAATCGAACTCCGGTCAGCGAGGAAATGACAGTGCGCCCCGGCGACGTGGTGACGCTGACCATACCGCCGCAATAGCGACGTGGCCTCAGTGCCGGGCAAAGACCCTGGTTGAGCCGTCGGACTGGAACGAAACGACATCAAAGTCCTTCGGCTTCACGCCGTCGGGCGCCATTCCCGGAGTGAGTGGCGGCATCTCGGGCACCGCCAGACCCGCCGTCCTGGGCCGCTCGGCCAGGAGTCGGCGGATGTCAGAGGCCGGCACGTGCCCCTCGATTAGATACTTATCGACGATACCGGTGTGACAGGACCGGACCCCCGCCGGCACGCCCATCTCGTCCTTCAGGGCCTCCATCTCCTCCTGGTCGTGGACCGTGGGCGCAAAGCCATTCGCCCTGATGTGATCGACCCACTTGGCGCAGCAGCCGCAGGTGCTGCTCTTGTAGACCGTGATCGGGGTGGGAGCAATCCCGTCCGGGGTTATCTGAGCCCAGAGCCGAGTGCCGGCCACACCTGCCGCGGCCAGGCCGGCCATCCTTACAAGGAAACCACGGCGCTCCATTTTTCTCATCTCACTCACAAGAGGTTCGCTCCTTAGCCGAGGCGACGCCTGATTTCGTCAGCCGGTAAGGTCAGCAGGTCGAGTATGCTGCCCAGCGGCCGGCTGGGCGCGCTTGCAACAAAGATACGAAGACGCCGGGCGCTCCGGTACAACTCGTCCGCCACCCGGGGCAGGCCCAGCTGTCCCGCCCGTCCCGCATCGGTAAGCCGCTCAATGGTACCGGCCCGGGTGCGCAGTGGCAGGTCTACCCCGAGCATCGATGAGCGAGCGGGGAAGTCGAGCAGCAACCCACCAGAAGGCAGCCCCACCTGTTTTGCCATGGCGTCCTCCACCAGCTCCAGCAGATCCGGATCCTCGGCTACCCAGGGCTGCAGATCCGACGGCACGTCAGTCGCGGGCAGGTCGAGCGCGCGCTTGTGAAGATGCCGGGCCCGGATTGCCGCGGCAAGCACGTTGCGGTCGCGGCCGATGAGGGTCTCCATCAGCCCGTCGTCGGTCGCTTCGGCTATGTCCTGCGCCGTGACGATTCCGCGCCGTACCGCGCCTCGCACCGCCCGCTTGAACATACAGGTGGCGGAGCGCACGGCATGGTGCCAGTAGACGTTGCGGTACATCTGGTACTTGGAAAACAGGAGCGACTCGAGGGCGCTGATTCCCTTCTCCTGCACCCCGACTTCAAGACGGCCCGGAGCGACTTCGACCAGGGTGAGCGAGGAGAGCAGCCGGTCCACGTCCACCGTGCCATAGGGAACGCCGCACATCCTGGCGTCACGGCTCAGGTAGTCCACCTTGTCCAGGTCGATGGAGCCGGAGATGAGTCCCTGAAGCGGGCTCTTGCTGGTCCCGCTGATGAGCTTGCCTATGGCGACGGGAAAATCCGGGCCGCCGATCTGAACCAGCCGCGCTCCCAGCTCGCCCTCGGTGAGCTTGGCTACCCCGAGCTTCTCATGCGAGGGGAAGCCGGCTTCCTCCAGCGCGTGGGAGAACGGATAGTGGCCGAT
>JBDTUV010000275.1:0-4151 GCA_040007575.1 Gemmatimonadales bacterium | reverse complement strand
AGGTGGTGCGCCAGCCGGTGTCGCCCGGGCGTCAGAATCTCTATGCCTACCGGGATCCTCCGGTGCTGGTCTTTTCGACCCACCTCGACACAGTTCCGCCATACCTCCCGCTTTCCGAGGACAGCGAGTCGATTCACGGACGGGGAAGCTGCGACGCCAAAGGTCTCGCCGCGGCTATGGTGGCAGCGGCGGAGCGTCTTGCCGAGCGGGGAGAGCGGCGGATCGGGCTGCTCTTCGTGGTAGGAGAAGAGAACGGATCGGATGGGGCTCTTGCGGCAGCGAGCCTCGGACCGCGGGGTCGCTTCCTCATCAATGGCGAGCCTACCGAGAATCGTCTTTCCATCGGTCAGAAGGGCTCGTTGCGGGTGGACCTTCAGGCAGCCGGGCGCGCCGCTCATTCCGGCTATCCCGACGAAGGGGTGAGCGCGATCGCGGCGCTGCTCGACACCATCGAGCGGATCCGCCGCATGCCGTTGCCCTCCGATCCCTTGCTCGGCCAGTCAACGCTCAATTTGGGACTGATCGGTGGCGGCGTGGCCCCCAATGTCATTCCGCCCGCGGCGAGCGCCCAGATTCTCATACGCATGGTGGGACCCTCGGGACCACTCAAGAAGGAAATCACCGCCCTGCTGGGCCCCGGCGTGACCGTGGATTTCCGGGTAGACCTGCCCTTCTACAAGGGAGGGGCGGCACCGGCCGGCTGGGAGACCACAGTGGTGAGCTACGCGAGCGATCTGCCGTTCCTGGAGCCGTGGGGGGAACGGTATCAGCTCGGACCGGGGACCATTCGTGTGGCTCACACCAGCGGGGAGCACATCCGGAAGGCAGACCTGTTGCGAGGTGTGGACCTGTACGTACGCCTGGCCACAGAACTGCTTGCACGAGAGACGGCATGACCCGGAGAATCCCCGTCGCCGTTCTCGGCGCGACTGGAACGGTCGGGCAGAAGTTCATTCGCCTGCTCGCGGACCATCCCTGGTTCGAGGTGACCGCGGTCGCGGCCTCGTCGGCGAGCACGGGGCGGCGCTATGAGGACGTGGCACGCTGGCGAGAGCCGGTGGGAATTCCGCCGGCGGTGGCGGGCATGATTATCCGCGAGTGCGCGCCACCGCTGCCTGGGCGGATCGTCTTCTCGGCGCTGGATGCCGAGGTGGCCGGTCCGATCGAGCAGGAGTTCGCGCGGGCCGGGGCGTACGTAGTGACGAACACCCGCACCCATCGCATGGACGCCGACGTCCCCCTCCTCATCCCGGAAGCCAACGCCGATCACCTGGCGTTGATCGACCGGCAACAGAAGGAGCGAGGCTGGAAGGGGGCCATCCTCGCCAACCCCAACTGCTCCACTGCCGCGCTCGCGCTGGCACTGGCCCCGCTGCACCGCGCCTTCGGGGTTGAGCGATTATTCGTCTCGACCATGCAGGCGGTTTCCGGCGCGGGATATCCCGGCGTCGCCTCGCTGGATATCATCGGCAACGTCATTCCTCACATCGGCGGTGAGGAGGAGAAAATAGAGCGGGAGAGCCGCAAGATTCTGGGCGCGCTCTCCCATGGTGCGGTGGAGCCGGCGGCATTCGCGGTCAGCGCCCATACCAACCGTGTTGCGGTAGTAGACGGGCACATGATGACGGTATCGGTCGGATTCAGCCGCAGGGTGAGTCCGGAAGAGGCGCTCGTGGCCCTGCGCGACTTCCGCGGGACAGCATGCGTGAGTGGCCTGCCGTCGTCCCCCAATCCTCCGATCGAGGTGGACAACCGGAATGACCGGCCCCAGCCTCGCCTCGACCTGGACCGGGGCGGCGGTATGGCCGTGACGGTGGGCCGGGTGCGGCCCTGCCCCATTCTCGACCTGCGTCTCGTCCTCCTCGGCCACAACACTGTTCGCGGGGCCGCCGGCCAGGGAGTGCAGATCGCGGAGCTGCTGGTGGCGGAAGGAAGGGTGGAGCGTGACGCCAGCGCAGAGCGAGGCCGGTGATCGTCGCCAAGTTCGGCGGCACCTCGGTGGCCGACGCGGAGGCGATCGGGCGGTTGGTCGAGATCGTCCGCTCGCGCGTTAGCTCCCAGCCGGTAGTCGTGGTTTCGGCCCTGGCCCGCGTCACCGATGATCTTTTGGCACTGGCTCACCAGTGCGGGTCGGGCGACGCCGATGCTCTCGATGCCGCGGTGGCCGCCCTGCTGGAACGGCACGAACGGATTGCCCGTGAGCTGCCGGACTGCTCGGCAGCCATCGATTCCATCGCGGGAGACGCTGCGGAGCTCAGGCGTGAGGTCATCGCAGCTCGAGATCGAAGGCTCTCACCGGCGGAGCTCGACGGCGTAGCCGGACGCGGTGAGCTCTGGAGCTCGCGGCTGGTGGCGGCGGCAATGGCCGGTGCCGGTCTCAAAGCCGATTGGGTGGACATCCGCCCGATCCTGGTAACGGACGGACGCTTCGGCCGAGCCACCCCCTACACCCAGGTGCTGAACAAGCGGGTTCGAGACCAGCTAAAGCCTCTGGCCGAGGCCGGACGCATTCCGGTGACGCAGGGCTTCATTGGAGCTACGGCTACCGGGGTAGCGACCACGTTGGGCAGGGGCGGCTCAGATTTCACCGCCGCGCTGCTCGGCGCGGCCCTCGGCGCCGAGCGAGTAGAGGTCTGGACCGACGTGGATGGGTTGATGACCGCCGACCCCCGGATCGTTCCCTCGGCTCGCACGCTTGGCGCCGCGAGCTACGACGAAGCCGCCGAGCTGGCCACCTTCGGCGCGAGAATCTTGCATCCTGCCACCGCTCAGCCCCTGGTTCACGCGGGTATCCCCATCGTCATCCTCAACTCCAGGCATCCCGAGCGGTCAGGTACGACCGTTGGGCCTCAGGCCGAGCTGGAACGAATGGGCGACTCGCCGATCCGCTCGATCTCGTGGAAGCAGGGCATCACGGTGGTCAACATCCGGGCACCGCGAATGCTCGGTACCTACGGCTTTCTCCGGGCCCTCTTCGAGGTGTTCGAGCGGCACGAGACGGTAGTGGACGTGCTGGCCAGCGGAGAGGTGAGCATCTCGATCACCATCGAGGATCGTTCTCGTCTCGACCAGATCGCACGCGACCTTAGCGAGCTGGGTGAGGTCTGGATCGAAGAGCGGCGGGCCATCATTGCGATCGTAGGCGTCGGGCTCCGGCACACGCCCGGTTTGGCTGGCCGGGTCTTCAACGCCGTATGGCCGGCAAACGTCGAGATTATTTCACAGGGTGCTTCGGCGATCAACATGACGTTTGTAGTGAGAGAGGAGGACGGCCCGGACGTCGTCCGCCGCCTGCATCAGGAGTTCTTCGGATCATGTTGAGGGTCGGGAGTCGTATGAAAATCGCCATCGTTGGAAACGGTCGTATGGGGAAGACGGTGGCAGCCCTGAGTTCGCGGCGGGGCCACAGTATCCATACTATCGTGGATTCCAGCGACAACGCCGGCGGTCGGGCGCTGACTCGCGAGCGGCTGGCGGGCGTGGACGTGGCCATCGAGTTTACCCGGCCGGAGGCCACCGTCTCCAACCTGGAGCGACTCATCGAGCTCGGGATCCCCACGGTGACCGGCACTACCGGATGGAGCGGAGAGCTGCCCCGGATCACGGCACTGGTAGATGCCCGGAGAGGAGCGCTGCTGCATGCGGCCAACTTTTCGGCCGGCGTGCATCTCTTCCTCCGGGCGGCGCGAGAGCTGGCGCGGAGTTTCCGTGATCGCCCTGAGTTCATTGCCTCGATACGGGAGGAACATCACACCGGAAAGCTGGACGCTCCCTCCGGGACCGCACTCCTTCTCCAGCATCGGCTCGGCGACTCGGATGCCGCACGCTCATTTCCCATCGCGTCCGTGCGTGCCGGGACGGCTCCGGGCACCCACACTCTGACCTATGAGGGACCGCACGAGACCGTTTCGCTGCGCCATGCGGCGCGCGACCGGGAGGCCTTTGCCGAGGGTGCTCTGATGGCAGCCGAGTGGCTGCCGGGCAGGATTGGAGTCTTTACCTTCGAGGACCTGCTCTTCGGAGAGACCGCATGACACGGCTCCAGGGATGCGGCACCGCGCTGGTGACACCCTTCACCGAGCCGGGCCTTATCGATTTCCCGGCGCTTCGGGCACTGGTGGACTGGCAGATCGCGGAAGGAATCGACTTCC
>JBDTUV010000274.1:0-4195 GCA_040007575.1 Gemmatimonadales bacterium | reverse complement strand
CCCGCTTCCCCGCTTCCCCGCTTTCAGAACGCCGGTTCAAAGCTGAAGGTCCAGCGAAAGTCGAGCTGGTTGTCGCCGCTCGTCCGGTCCTGGGCCAGCTCGGGCCGGCTCACGTACAGAGGAAAGTCGAACCTGGTGGTGAACCTGGTGTCGCCGATACGGTGATCGGCGCGCAAGCCAAGTCCGGCATCACCAAGAAAACGGATTCGGTCGCTGGTGAGCGGCTGGGCCTCTCCACCGATCCCGTGCGCCAGATCGGTGAACGCGGCCAGCGCAACTCGGCTGAAGAGACGAGCCGTGGGGCGCGACAGCAGGGTCCGATCGAGCTCCAGGTTGAGCGCAACGACGGCGCCCGTGGAAATCCGGGAGTCGATGCCCCGCACTCCAGCACCACCGGGCGAGTGGTAGTGGAAGTCCTCGCCCCTCAGCAGCGAGCCCCGAGACCGAAGAAACGGGTTGTACAGCTGCTGCAGCGGATCGGCGCCCTGGAGGTAGATCTGTCGCTGCTTGGCCGTCTCGTCGTCGCCCCGGGCGTAGCCGGCGAAAAGGCGGGCGGCAACATTGCTCTTGGTCCCGAGCGGCCGCCGGGCGGTTCCTTCGAGGGAGCCGCGAAAGTAGAACGGATTCAGCGCGGGCCGGCCGGTCGCAGCCAGGCCATCACGGTTGTACACCAGCCCCGCACCCACCGAGCTCTGGAGGGCGAGCTGCCACTTGCCGGACTGCGTGGTCACGCCGCCGAAGCTCTGCAGCTCGACCGTTCCCACCTGATCGTAGAAGCCACGATCCAGATAGCGGAAGTCGTCGGTGCCCACCCAGGTGAGGCTCACGCCTCGTCGCCAGGTCGGCCCGAAGGTGAGGTGCTCTCGCCGGGCCCACTCGAGACTGGCCTTGAGGCCGTAACGCCCCTCCATCCAGAAGGCGTCTACCGTCTGCGAAGTGTTGGCCGCCCGCAGCAGCACCGGGTTCTTCATGCGGAAGAAGACGTCAACGTCCTGAACTCCTGCATCCACCCCCCAGCCAGTGGCAACCGAGATCAACGCCTGATTCTGCTCGAAGCGCCCGAGATAGTCTTCCCGGCTCCGCACGCCCAGCGTTACCCCGCCCGCGTCGTTATACCAGGCGGTAGGGTGCAGACCCAGGGTCCGCCGGTCGCGCCGGCTCCGGGTCGAGAAGTACGGATGGATGTACACATCGGTGCCCGGCGGCGGGAGGAACGCCCGGGCCAGCCAACCGCCAACCCGTTTCCGGTTGTTGAGCATGTTCCAGTCGTGGGCACGCAGGCGGGGATCGAGCAGCACCTGCTTCGGCTTGCTCCGGGTCGAGATCTCTACCCACTCCCGCTCGGCCAGCCCCTCGGCGCGCGCGAAGGCGGTATCACGTTGGCCGATCACCGCTACTTCAACCGGCATCCTCCCTTCCGATTTCCGCACTACCTCGACCCTCGTCCTCCACCCGCCTGCCCCGCTGCCCCGCTGCCCTGCTGACTTCACCCTCCCTATCGCATAGTCGTACAGCTCGGTGGCGTGTAACCCCTGCCCGAATAGCGTGGACAGGTCACGCTGGGACACTTCCTCCGCCACGGCACGAAAGACGACCTCATCCACGTGCTTGAGCTTCCAGCGGTCGTAGTAGGTCCGGAGAATGCGCTGCATCGTCGCGTCGCCCACGATATACCGCAGCTGATGCAGGAACAGCTCGCCCCGGCTGTAGATCGAGATGTTGTAGGTGATGAAGTCGCGGTACGCCTCGCTCACCAGGCTGGTCGGCTCGGAGTAGCCATCCAGGTCGAGCTCCAGGATACTGGACTCGTTCCGCTCGTAGCCTCCAGCCCGGCCCTGCGTCTCCCAGAACCAGGTGCTCTGGAAGCTGGTGAACCCCTCATCCAACCAGCCCTCGCGCCACTCATTGTTGGCCAGAATGCCCATGGTGTAGTTGTGACCCACCTCGTGCACGATCAGGCCCTGGTCGGCCGACCCGTTCATGACCATCATCGGAAACTCGGTGCCGCCGCCCTCTATCCGGTGAACGTTGGTCAGCTGGGGCCAGGCGAACTTTCCGAACAGCCGGTCCAGCCAGGCGAGTGCCGCCTCCGTGCGCGCCACGGCGATGCCGCTGCCCCAGGTGCTTTCGTCTCCAGGCTGGTAGAGCACGTGGATGGCTACGTCCCCATACGTGCCACCCTCGTAGCGGTAATCGGGATTCAGGGAGAGTGCGAAGTGGTGGACGTCTTCCGCGTACCACCGGATCTTCTTTCGCCCTGCCGCGGCCCCCCCACAGACGTCGGCCGGCGGGCTCCGCACGCCGTAGTACTCGCGTTGATACTCGACCGCGCGGGAGGGCGCGCGATTGGCTCGCTCCCACCCGGGATCGCCGCAGACTGGAACCCCGGTGGCTCCGACCACCTGATCAGCCGCGACGTCGAGATCCACCTGGAACGACGCGAACTCGCCATAGAACTCTCCGGCAGGGTAGAGCGGATGCTCCGCCCACCCGTGGCGATCGTAGACCACCACCTTCGGGTACCACTGCGCGAAGTCGAACCGCCGGCCCTCACGTCCCTGACGACGCGGCACGGTGGACGGACGGGCGTCCCAGCTCATATCGACCGGCATCGACTCCCCGGGTACCAACGGGTGAGGAAGATCGAAGCGCACCACGGTGCTGTCCGGCGCAAACGGATACACCGGCTGTACCGACGCCCCCATGATCCGCACGTTGCGCACATGATTGAAGGCGTAATCCGGGTCGCGCAGGTCGTTGAAGCGGCGACGGCCCTCTGCCGAGTCGGCAGCGGACCAGCGAGAGCCAGGGCGAAAGGCGTTGAGATATAAATGAAGGGAGAAGGTGGTGAGAGTATCGGGCGACCGGTTGGTATAACGGATTCTTTCGGTGCCGCTCAACACCCCGCTCGGCTCATCCAGCCGGGCCTCGATCTGATACCCGACTTCCTGCTGCCAGTAGGCACCCGGATAGGGCACGGCCGGCGGCTGCTGTAGAAGGAGGAGCGCCAAGCCGATCACGGATGTCTCGAGGTTGGGAGTTCGGCGGAGTCATGACTCGTCGGCGAGAAACATAGGTGTTGCCCGGGGCATTTGGCACCATGGCGCGCGCGAGCGGTCCCTGGATCCATGCGACGCCGTGCTATATCGAGAGCCGATCACAGCGGCATCGTTGCGGCGGATTCTTGAATGGACACCTATCTCTCGCTGCGGGTTCACCTGGTATGGGCTACCAAGGATCGCCGGCCATGGCTCGATCCGGAGTGGCGCTCGCGCCTATTTGCGTGCACGGCCACGATAATCACGGGAAAGGGCAGCAGGCTTCTCTGCGCCGGAGGTCTAAGAGACCACATGCACCTGTACGTGCAGATCACTGCCACAATTACGATCGCCAAGCTCGTAGGTGCTATCAAAACCAACACCGCGCGATGGATTCATCACAGCTTTCCCCACCGCCGAGATTTCAAGTGGCAACATGGCTATGGGGCATTCACTGTCAGCGCGTCGAATGACGCATCATTACGAGATTACATCAGAAATCAGGAACGCCGTCATGCCGATAAGCCCGTGGCCGATGAGTACCAAACTTTATTGTATCGTCATGGGATAGAGTACGAGCTCACGCCGACATCGGAGTGATGAAGGGCTCTGGCCCGGCCGGATGTTCGGCCTTCGGCCTGATTCGGTCTCGCGGCCTGTAGAGTTCAGCATGCCCGCCCGTTTCGGGCGGGCCAACATCATATCTGGGTTCGTGGCCCAACCCGGCCCTTACGGGCCGGGCTACACAATTGGCGCGGTCCTCCGGACCGCGACATTCCCCGCCCCCGATAAGCTCCGCTTCATCGCCCAACGGATGCTTTGGAGCTTCACCACGTGATGCTGCGGGACCTGGGGGTCATCGGAGCGCCCGCGGTCCGGAGGATCCGCGCCAATTCCGTAGGCCCACCCGTAAGGGTGGGGCAGAAGACGTTACATGCCACATAACAAGAGGGCCACCCTACTGGGTGGCCCTCCCCTGTGTCGGCCCACGGTGGCCCGTGTTACCGGGGGCTACCGGATCAGCTGCCGCCGCAGCTTGGTCATCCGGCGCCGTACCGACCCGTCCAGCACCCGGTCTCCCACCCGGATGATTGTCCCACCCAGGATCTCGGCGTCGGTCAGATACACCGCAATGACTTCCTTGTCGAGCTGCCGGC
>JBDTUV010000273.1:0-4216 GCA_040007575.1 Gemmatimonadales bacterium | reverse complement strand
TAGCGCAGCCACAGCGACAACCAGCGTGAGCTTGTTCACGAGCGACCTCCACAGGGATAGACCGACACAGTCAGGGAATTCCGTGCTGCAATCTCGCCCAGTCCCACTCGCGGGGCGGTGTTGCGCATCACCCGCCTACCCTGACGGGATCGGGTGGCAAAGTTATCCTCAAAGAAATGTAGACGATGTTGACATGTTTGTTTGTAACTCCTTATGTAACAATATTATCAAGCTTTGGTGCATGCCAAGAAAATTTATAGCGACTGGGGTCACTGCCGGCCTCCGAACGAGCCACTACCGTGCAGTAGATTGCGTTACACAACCCTGACCGTGAGGTGCTCGTGAGTGATTCGCTCCGATCTGTTGCCTTGGTGCTCATGCTGGCCACTGCCGGCTCCGGGCTGACGGGCTGTGCTCGCAACGCGCAGCGAGGACTGGTCATCGGTGCCGCGGGAGGAGCGGTGGCAGGTGGCATTATCGGCAAGGTGGCCGGCTCGACCGCCAAGGGGGCTATCATCGGTGCCGCTGTGGGCGGCGCGGCCGGCGCGATCATCGGCGATCAAATGGACCGCCAGGCCGCGGAGCTGAAGCAGAATGTGAAGGGGGCCAAGGTCGAGCGCGTGGGGGAAGGAATCCAGGTGACCTTCGCCTCGGGCCTGCTCTATGACTTCGACTCCGACGTGGTGAAGGCTGACTCGAGAACGAATTTGCGGGAGCTGGCGAAAAGCCTCGACAAGTATCCCGATTCCGATCTCCTCATCCTGGGCCATACCGACAGCGTAGGAACCGCAGAGTACAACAAGAGCCTGTCGGTGAAGCGGGCCGACGCCGCGGCCGAGTACCTCATCTCCCAGGGGGTGCGCCGATCCCGGGTCGGTACCGGCGGACTGGGCGAAGAGGAGCCGGTCGCGTCCAACGACACCGAGGCCGGGCGGAGCCGGAACCGTCGGGTCGAGGTGGCCATCTACGCCAGCGAGAAGCAGCGGAACGAGGCCAAGCGGAAGGCGGGAGGGTAGAAGGCGGGCCAGCGGGACAGCGGGACAGCGGGACAGTCAATAATGAGAAACCCTCCGGCTTACTAGTCGGAGGGCTGCTCGTTCTGGGAGTAAACCTCCCCACTGCCCCGCTGCCCCGCCTAGTTCTGCACCAATATCAGGTACTTCGATGGAGACCAGAACTCCTCCGGTGCTGTGATCTCGACCACGCCCTTCACCTCGCCATTGGGGTTCACGTCTCCCGACAGGAACGCGGGGCTCTGACGCGACACAATCTTGTACTTCTTGTCGATCCGGGGCAGTGCGATCGAGAGCGTCTGCGTCTTGTCGATCGCGGTGAACGCCGCCGGATTCAGGGTCCGGGCGGGCTCGAGACGGGTGCCGCCGAACACGAGGAACTTGGAGCCTTCCTTTGTGACCACCCCATTCTTGATCAGCTCATCCTTGGTCCCTACCGCATAGTAGACCGTGTTTTTGTAGCTGATCAGGCTGGCGACGTGCCCTCTCAGAGTCTCTCTCTCCTTGCCAAGGGTATCGACCTGCCCTGCCAGTAACGCTACCTGCGACCTCTGGTCCTCGAGCTCCATCCGCTGCTGCTCGGCAGCTGTCTTGAGGCCTTCGATTGTCTTCTGGAAGGTGGCGATCTGGGCCAGCAATCTGGCGTTCCGGCTCCTGGCTTGCTTGGCTCGGGCTTCGGCGGCCGTCAGCTTGACTTCGCTCTCGTTCAATCGGGCGATGACCTGCTGGATGCGCCCCAGCGTTTCCTTGCGTTCCTCACGATCCCGGTCCGCACCGGGCAGGCCGGGGTCGCCGGTCTCGGTACCAATGGCCAGGGTCTTGGCCTTGGCCAGCTCGCTGTTCAGGTCGCTCACAAACTGGGTGGTTTCCAGTACCTCAGTCAGCAGGCTGTCTTTCTGTGCTTCGGCCGACCGCGACTCGGCCAGGGCCCGGGCCAACTCCGCCTGGTTCCGATCGCACCCCGCTACGGCCATGGCAATGATGAGGATCAGGCCGGCGTACCTCATTGGAATCCTTTCGCATCTACTTGATTGTAGGTGACTTACGAGGCTGGATATCACCTGGGAGGAGGTCCGGTCAAGGACGCTCAGTCCCCTTCAGGAGGAGTATCGGACGGTGGGGACTGAAACTGTAGCTGCGAGGTCGGGCTAGGGGGTTCAGTCGTCCTCGTTTCCTCCGCCGCCACCCCTGCCGGGCTTGTTCTTCTTCTTTTCGAGAGCGGTCAGGAGGAAAGTGGCGTTGAGCGATGCGGCGGTGGCGAGTCGCGCGTTGACCTGGAGGCCACCGGTGCTGGTGCCCAGGCGGACCTCTGCGGCCGCGTGGCCCGAGCTGTCGGTCATCGCCGCTTCCGGGGTGAGTTCGGCGCCGGGCACATTGCTGGTGAACTCGAAGACGACGGCCTGACCCGGGATGGGCCGGGCGCTTGCATCCGTCAGCTCCACGACCAGCGGATCGTTCAGTCGGCTGCCGACGGTGCCCTCCTGCCGGTCTCCCGAGAACACCCGCAGGGCGGCGGGGGAGCCGTCATCCGGGAGTGTGAGTTCGCCGCCACAAGCGGTGATGAGGGCGGCCAGCACAACCAGGAACAGGCGGCGGGGAGTGCACATGGGCGATCCATCCGGCTGCGGGAATACGTGGCCTATCGCAATGCGTCCAACAAAGATACGCCCGAACCCGCAAAGCGAAATGATCTGGCTCACACCCGTCGCATGCGGCGTGAAGACACCCGGCCGATCAGCCAGCGGGGCGCGAAGCGAAGCAGCAGCACGATGAGCTTGTATCGCAGCGCGGGCACGCACACCACCGGTCGGCCCCGCTTCAGCGCCGCCAACGAGGCGTCCACCACGCTCGTAGCCGACAGCCACATCCAGCCCGGAATCTCACCGGCATCCATCCCCATGCGGCCGTGGAATTCGGAGCGGGTGAAGCCGGGACACAAGGCCTGTACCCGGACCCCGGTACCCTCGAGCTCGGCGGCAAGGCCCTGGCTGAAGGTGGTCAGGTACGCCTTCGTGGCGCAGTAGTTCACGTTGTTCGCGGAGAAGACGAACGATGCCACCGAGGAGACGTTGACGATTGCCCCCCGATCGTTCTTCAACAGCACCGGGAGCGCGGCCTGGGTCAAGCGCATCGGCGCCATGACGTGAAGCTGGAGCATGGCCTCCTGCCGCGCAGGACTGGCATTGGCCAGCGTATCGCGGGTGCCGAAGCCGGCGTTATTCACCAGCAGCGCCAGGTTGGGAGATCGCGCCAGCGTTTCGGCCAGGAGGCTCACGTCGGTATCGATCGTGAGGTCTGCCGGAAAGGCCTCCACTCCAACCTGATAACGCTGCTCCAGGTCCTGCTTCAGCGCCTGCAGCCGATTGCCATCCCGGGCCACCAGCACAAGATCATGTCCACTGGCGGCGAGCCGCTCGCAGAACACCTTGCCGATCCCGGCCGAGGCCCCGGTGACCACTGCGAGGGGACGGGCGTCGCTCACTGCTGGAGGCCGCTGCGAGCTGCCGGCTCGAACGAACGTGTCGTCGCCGACCCGGGCGACACCGTACGCAGCGAGCGCAGCCTCCGGGCCGCCTCGAGGAGGATGTCGTCCGTCTTGCAGAAGACGAACCGGACCAGCGACCTGCCTCCGCCGCCATCGCGAAAGAAACTCGACCCCGGCACCGGCGTTACCCCGATCTCGCGTGAGAGCCAGATCGCGAACTCGGTGTCGGAGAGCGGACCATTGGCGCCGGCCGGCGTCGCCAGGTTGGAGAAGTCCGTCAGTATGTAGTACGCCCCCTCGGGTGGAGTACAGGAAAATCCGGAGTCGATCAATGCCCCGTATAGCAGCTCGCGCCGGGCTCGATAGGCGGTGGCGAGCCCGTCATAGAACGCGCGGTCGAGCCCGTCCAGGGCGACCGCAACCCCCTCCTGAAGCGGGGCCGGAGCGCCAACCGTCAGAAAGTCGTGGACCTTCCGGATCGCATCGGTGAGTTGCGCGGGCGCCAGGATCCACCCGATACGCCATCCGGTGACACTGAAGGTTTTTGAGGCACCACTGATGGTCACCGTGCGGTCCCGCATGCCCGGTAGCGTTGCCAGCGGCACATGCTCGCCCTCGAACCGGATGTGCTCGTAGATCTCGTCGGTGACGGCGAGGACGTCGTGGCGCACGCACAGATCGCGAATTACCTCCAACTCGGCCCGGGCAAGCACTCGTC
>JBDTUV010000272.1:0-4217 GCA_040007575.1 Gemmatimonadales bacterium | reverse complement strand
GGATCCGCTCGGTCGTAGTCGTCTTCCCGGCATCGATGTGGGCCATGATGCCGATGTTACGGTAGCGATCGAGGGTCGTCTGTCGGGCCATTCGCCTACCCCTAACGAAAAAGCGGGGCGACCGACCGGGAGAACCCGTGGTATCGCTCCGCGCACATCCGGGCTTCCGCCCTGGACGAGGACCCCAGCAGGGTCCCACGCGTTGTCATTTGAAGATCAGAGGTGGCCCTGGATACTGCGTCGAGTCACGTGATCCGATGTTGGCCTGGCGGTGCCGAAAAGTGCCAAGCCCGGGGAAAATAGTGGGTTACGTGCTCATGTCAACACCACGGCCGGGTAGGGGCAGGCCCCCACCGCGGTCAATTGCGGCTTGGCATCAACCCTAGCGGCAACAGCTCCCTGACAGCCCTCAGCAGCTCTTCCGCGGTGAATGACTCGTCGAGCGTCGGCACGTCCTCCGGCAGGCCCTGAGGCACTGACGACCCGATGTGAAGCACCGCCAGACCGGGACGGTTGGCCCGAACGGCGTGGATCAGACTGGGTGTGTCGGTGCCGCTGGTGTTGAGAACCAGCAGCTCGATATTGGGGAGCTCCTGGCACAATTCGCGGGCCGCCTGGCCGTCGTGGGCCTGGAAGACGCAATAGCCACTCATGCGTAAGAGGCCCGTGATCGAGAGCAACAGTGCGTTGTAGTCGCAGATGACGATGCGGCGCCCCTCGGACGAGGGTGGCGAGTACACTGTGGGTCCTTGAAACCGGCGAAGACGGCCGGCCTTGGCAGGAATCTGAGGTGAGTGCTTTAAGTCTACCCTCTTGTACCTCGGATAAACAGCCTGCCGTGTAGCAAAGCGAAGGGGCGCCTCTTTCGAAGCGCCCCGCTTGTCGTTCTTACCCGCCTACCCGCCTACCCGCTTACCACCTGTAATGCGCAAACGCCCGGTTCGCTTCCGCCATCCGGTGCGTGTCTTCCTTCTTCTTGATGGTATTCCCCTCACCCTTGGACGCGAGGATCAGCTCCGCCGCCAGCCGCTCGGCCATGGTCTTCTCGGTGCGCGCACGAGAGAACGAGATGATCCAGCGCATGGCCAGCGCGGTCCGGCGGTCGGGACGCACCTCGACCGGCACCTGGAGCGACGCCCCACCCACCCGGCGGCTCTTTACCTCGAGCGTCGGCTTGGCGTTGTTGATGGCCTGCTTGAAGACCGAGACGCCCGGCTGGCTGGTGCGCTCTTCGATGAGGTCCATGGCCGAATAGAAGATTCCCTCGGCCAGGCTCTTCTTGCCTTCGAACATCAGGTTGTTAACGAACTTGGATACGGTCTGGCTGTCGTACCGCGGATCGGGCGGCACCGGCCGCTTGACCGACTTGTTACGCCGACTCACTTCTTGCCTCCCTTGGCTGCGGGCGCGCTACCCGCCGCCTTGGGCCGCTTGGCGCCGTACTTGGACCGGCTCTTTCGCCTGTCGTTCACACCCGCGGAGTCCAGGGTCCCGCGCACGATGTGATAGCGAACGCCCGGCAGGTCCTTTACCCGGCCGCCGCGAATCAGGACGATCGAGTGCTCCTGAAGGTTATGGCCCTCACCGGGGATGTAGGCCGTAACCTCGAAGCCATTGGTCAGCCGAACGCGGGCCACCTTCCGAAGCGCCGAGTTCGGCTTCTTCGGCGTGGTGGTATAGACCCGGGTACACACGCCGCGCTTCTGCGGGTTGGACCGGAGCGCCGGCGCCTTGTCCTTGGCCTCTACATCTTTCCGGCCGTGCCGGATGAGCTGATTGATAGTCGGCATAACCCTGGAACTGGGGAAACCTGAATGCCCCTATCCGGGGACAGACCTGCAATTGTAGCTGTACGATTCGCTTAGGTCAAGAAGACCTCAGCAACCATTTCAATCGCTTGCCGGTTTGCTCGTGCCTGCCCGCGCGAGCGCAGCGACCACACTCCCGACCAGAGCGTCGGGAGTGAAGGGCTTCTGAATCGTGACTCGGTCGAAGCCGGCCGCGCCCTGCCGCTGGAGGTCCACCACCGAGTAACCGGACATAAAGAGAATTGGGAGCGCCGGCCAGCGTTCGACCAGACGCCGGGCTAACTCGTTCCCACCTATTCCCGGCATCATCAGGTCGGTCAGCACGACGTCGGGCTGCCCATACTGTTTTATCACCTCGAGCGCGGCAGCCCCACCCGACGCCTGGAGGACCCGGAAGCCGGCGCGTTCCAGGCTCCGGGTGGCAATGGCCCGCACAGCCGGCTCGTCTTCGACCAGGAGAACGGTCGCTCCGGCCTGCGCTGCGTCTCCGCCGGCAGGCCGCGGCTCCGCCCGCCGCTCGACTACCTAGCCGCCGGACAGGACGGGCAGGTACAGCGTGAAGGTGGCGCCCCGCCCGGGCGCGCTTGCCACCGTGATGTACCCTTCATTCTGCTTCATGATGCCGTCAGCGGCGGCAAGCCCGAGCCCCGTGCCCTGGCCCAGGGGCTTGGTGGTGAAGAATGGCTCGAAGACCCGCGCCTGGGTCGCCTCATCCATGCCCGCGCCGGTATCCCGCACGACCACGAGGGCATAGCGTCCGGCCGGAATGGCGTCACCGTCACCCGAGGCGACGACGTCCAGGAGCTCGGTCTCCGCCGTGGTAATGGTGAGCGTGCCGCCAACCGGCATCGCGTCGCGCGCGTTGAGGGCCAGATTCACGATCACCTGCTCGAGCTGGCCCTTGTCGACCTTCACCCGAGGCGAGGCATCGGACGCCAAGGTAAGGTTCCGCTCCTCGCCCAGTAGCCGGCGGACGACCGGCTCCAGGTCGCGCACGGCTACGGCGAGGTCGACCACCTGCGGTTGATGGAAGGCGCGGCGGCTGAAGGCGAGGAGTTGGCGCGTCACTGCCGCGGTGCGTTCGGCCGCTTTCATGATCTGCCGCACATCCAGAAGCCGACCCTCCGGCATGGCCGGGTCCTGGAGCAGGAATTCACCGAATCCCAACACCACCGACATCATATTGTTAACTTCGTGGGCGACGCCGCCCGCCAGCGCCCCCACTGCCTCCATCTTCTGCGCCTGCCGGAGGAACTCCTCCGCCTGCCGCGCGGCCACCTGCACCGCAAGGCGCTCCGTAATGTCCCGGACGACGAGGTGCGCGTAAGGCCGGCCGCGGTCGACGAAGGCAATCGCCGTCACTTCGACCTGGATCTCGGAACCATCGAGCCGGCGAAAGGCGTCCCGGATCGTCGGCACGAGCGCCGCCGTGTCTCCGGACCTGACGAGCACCTCCTGGACCGCCTTCAGGTAGGGCGGGTTGAGGAAGGCGTCGATCGGCCGGCCGATGAGCTGGTCGCGATGGTCCGCGCCCGCCAGTTGGAGCGCGGCAGTGTTGGCCAGGACGATGTGCTCGCCGTCGTGGATCAGAATGCCATCCAGCGCGAGCTCCACGAGCCTCTCGTAGCGCTCGTCATGATCCGTTCCCCTGCGTCCCGAGGACGCGCGCCTCTCCTGGTCCTGTCGCGTTTCGGTCATCTGAGCTCCGCCTCAGGAACCACTCGGACGCGCCACGCCCTGGTAGCGGGTCCCTTTGCGGCTGACGTAGGCCAGCTGCGTCAGCCGCTCCAGAATCGGATCGAGTTCGCTGGGCGGCAGCCCCACCTCGTCGGCGATTGCTTTCGCGGACTGTGCCCCTGAGCGGATAAGTGTTTCGAGTACCCGTTCCTCCTGCTCGGTCAATCCCGGATACGCCGGCTGCCGGGGCTGCAACCGCCCGGTGGGGACGCCGGTGGTGATCCCGTGATACTCCCGGAGCCCCTCGCGCAGCAGCACCCCGTTTCCGGTGATCTCATAGGCCCGGAAGTCACCGCTATGGTTGCTTCCCCGCATCTTGACCACCGCCAGTATCTTCCGGAGCTGGCCTTCGATTTCCACGTAGCGCTGGATGATGATGACGTCGGTCAGGAACGAGATCCGGTTGCTGGTGAACTGGAGGCCCTCGTGCTCCGTGACCTCGATGGTCATTAGCATGGTGACGCCGAGGCTGGTGAGCGCGCCGACCAGCCGGACGGCGGCGGCGTTGGCGAGGACGATCCGCTCGCCGTCGTGGATCAGGATGCTCTCCGGCGCCAGCTCCACCAGCTGCTGATAGCGCTCGTCGCGCTCCCGAACTTCTCGCGGCCCCTCGAGTCCGGTCACGTCGAGCGCCGACGCGCCTCGGCTTCATAGCGGGCGCCCTTGCGGCTC
>JBDTUV010000271.1:0-4222 GCA_040007575.1 Gemmatimonadales bacterium | reverse complement strand
GGAACGCGGCAGGCCGACCAAGAAGGACCGGCGAGAGATAAATCGACTGACAGGCCGTGAGCGGTAGTTACATATTCTCGACCATCGCCCTGCCGAACTCACTGGTCTTGAGCAGGGTCGCGCCGGTCATCAGCCGCTCGAAGTCGTACGTCACCCGCTTCTGCGCGATGGTCTTCTCGAGCGAAGAGACGATCAGGTCCGCGGCTTCGTCCCAACCGAGGTAGCGAAACATCATTTCCCCCGAAAGGATGAGGGACCCCGGGTTGACCTTGTCCTGACCGGCATATTTGGGAGCGGTGCCGTGCGTTGCCTCGAAGATGGCGTGACCAGTGAGATAGTTGATGTTGGCACCCGGCGCGATGCCGATGCCGCCCACCTGAGCCGCCAGCGCGTCGGAGATGTAGTCGCCGTTGAGGTTCATCGTAGCGATGACGCCGTACTCCCGGGGCCGCGTCAGGATCTGCTGCAGGAATGCGTCGGCGATCACGTCCTTGATCACCAGGCCGCCCGGCAACCTGCACCAGGGGCCGCCGTCGAGGTCGGTCGCTCCGTACTCCTCCCGCGCCAGCGCGTAGCCCCAGTCGCGGAAGCCGCCCTCGGTGAACTTCATGATATTGCCCTTGTGCACCAGGGTGACGCTCTCGTACTTCTGCATCAGGGCGTAATCGATCGCCGACCGGATCAGCCGCTTCGATCCCTCTTCGGAAATCGGCTTGATCCCGATGGCGCTGGTGGCCGGAAAGCGGATGGTCTGGACCCCCATCTCCCGCTGAAGGAAATCCAGCACCCGGCGCGCGTCCTCAGTGCCGGCCTTGTATTCGATGCCGGCGTAGATGTCCTCGGTGTTCTCCCGAAAGATCACCATGTTCACCGCCTCGGGAGCCTTGACCGGCGAGGGCACCCCACTGAAGTAGCGGACCGGGCGGACGCAGGCGTAGAGATCGAGTTTCTGACGGAGCGCGACATTGAGCGAGCGGAACCCGCCGCCGACCGGCGTGGTCAGCGGCCCCTTGATGGCAACCAGAAACCGATCGATGGTGGCAAGCGTTTCATCCGGCAGCCAGCTGTTCATCCGGTCCTTGGCCTTCTCGCCGGCCAGCACCTCCAGCCAGGCAACCCTCCGGCGGCCGCCGTATGCCCGCTGAACGGCGCTATCGAAGACGTATTGCGACGCCCGCCAGATGTCGGGGCCGGTTCCGTCTCCCTCGATGAAGGGGATGATCGGCGTGGACGGCACCTCGATTCGCCCCTGGCGCAGCGTGATTGGCTCGCCACCCGGTGGGACCGGTGCCGTCCTGGGGGCGGGGGTGGTTGCTGACATGGTGCGACCTCTTGCTAGGGCTGCGAGTGGCGCGGATGTTTCGCCGCTCAATCTGATCGGGTGACGAATGAACGGCAATACAACCCTCCGACCCGTGTCCGCGGCCGTTGCCTCCATTCACGCAGCGTACCAGAAGTACGAGCGCGGCTTCGAGGAGATCACCCAGCGGGCCCAGGGCCGCTTCGAGCGGCGCGACTGGTCCGGGGCCCAGGCCGATGCCACGGAACGGCTGGCGCTCTACAAAGCGCACGTCGACGCTGCGGTGGCGGACGTCCACGATATCCTGGAAGACGGCGTGATGGAGCGGACGGTCTGGGCCGCCATGAAATCCGACCACGCCCGCGGCACGGCGGACCGGTCCGACGCGGAGCTGGCGGAGACCTTTTTCAATTCGGTCACCCGCCGGGTGTTCAGCACAGTGGGCGTCGATCCCGCGATCGAGTATCTCCACCGTTCTCCGTCCCCTCCCTCCCCCGCCGACCCCACGATCTTCGACAGCTACCGTGCTCCTGCCATCGATGCCGCGCTCGTGCGGACGATTCTGACCCGGATTCCCTGGGCGGTGCCCTATGCCCAGCTGGATCGGGACGCCGTGCTGGTGGCAGAGCACATTGACGGCCGGGTTCGCCAGACACTGAACGCGCCCGGGCCGCTCGAGCTCGACATGGTGCGCTCGGTGTTCTACCGGAACAAGGGTGCCTATGTGGTGGGCCGCATACGCGCCGGCACCGAGATCATCCCCCTGGTGTTGCCACTGCTGCATGCCGAGCGCGGGATCGTGGTCGACGCGGTGTTGATGACGTCGGACGAGGCCAGCGTCGTATTCGGGTTCAGCTGGACCTACTTTCGGGTGGACGCGCCCCGCCCGAGAGCCCTGGTGGACTTTCTGGGAACCATCATGCCGCTCAAGCTGGTGCACGAGCTTTACACCTCCATCGGCTACAACAAGCACGGAAAGACCGAACTCTACCGGAGCCTCATGCGCCACCTCGAGGAGCCGGACGCCCGCTTTGCCTTTGTGGAGGGCGAGGAAGGGATGGTGATGGCCGTGTTCACCCTGCCCGCGCTCAATGTGGTGTTCAAGGTGATCAAGGACAGCTTCGGTGCGCCCAAAAACACCACCCGGCGTGCAGTCATGGAGAAATACCACTTCGTGTTTGTTCGCGACCGCGTGGGACGGCTGGCAGACGCTCAGGAGTTCGAGCACCTGGAGTTTCCCCGCCGCTGCTTTCCCGACGACCTGCTCGAGTATCTGGTGCGGGTGGCGGGCGCGACCATGCGTCTCGAGGGTGACCGCGTCGTCGTGCGCCACCTCTACACCGAGCGGCGCGTGATCCCACTCAATCTCTTTCTGAAGGAGGCGAACGAGGCTGCGGCCGAAGACGCGGTGATCGACTACGGCAATGCCATCAAGGATCTTGCCGCGGCCGACATTTTCACGGGGGACATGCTGCTGAAGAACTTCGGGGTGACGCGGAACGGCCGGGTCATTTGCTATGACTACGACGAGCTCTGCCTATTGTCCGAGTGCTGCTTCCGCCGCATTCCCGAGCCGGCCTCTCACGAGGACGAGCTCTCGGCTGAACCATGGTTCTACGTGGGCGAGCAGGATGTCTTCCCGGAAGAATTCAAGGCCTTTCTAGTTCCCTCCGGGAGCCTCCGGAAGACGTTTCTGGCGGCTCACGGCAATCTCCTCGACACGACGTTCTGGCAAGGGGTGCAGCGGAGGCTGCGGGCGGGGGAGGTCGTCGACGTTTTCCCGTACCGGAGAGATGCGAGACTACAGCGGAACGACCTCAGCGCTCGAAGTTCGTGAGCGCGGCAGCAGCCTGGAGGATTCTGAGGCTGTAGTCGCCAGCCGTCTCGCGGGCCCTGCGTTCGGGTAATACAAAGGCCGGATTATCGGGTTGGGATGAGTCCGGCGCATTCGTGAGCGTGTCGCCGCCTCTGGCCTCGACGATCGACTCGAACTGATCTACCGCTGACCACAAGTCGGCCAGCTCCCTTCCGGTCTCATCCCCCGCCAGGAGCACCCCTCGGTGAGCCAGCAGCTCGGCGACATGCTGCCGGGCGCGGAGCTGTTCTTCGGAGCGATGCGGGTTGAGGGCCTCGTCCAGATCCACGGGTGGGTCCTTGCGATGGTCCGTCGTGGTCGATTTCGCCAGGTCGGTCCGATGGGCACCGGGTGGTTGGTCGCGGCGGCGGCGCTCGTTGGTCATGGATCAGTCACGGATCTTGGTGACGTTCTCCGCCGCCGGGCCCTTCTGGCCCTGCACGATGTCGAACTCCACCTTCTCGCCTTCAGCCAGCGACTTGAAGCCGCTACCCTGGATCGCAGAGTGGTGCACGAAACAATCCTTCTGGCCGTTGGACGGGGTAATAAAGCCGAAGCCCTTCGCATCGTTGAACCATTTCACGGTTCCGGTGGTACGTGCCATTTCGTACTCCTGTAATTGGTTTGTCGTCGGAGTCCGGTGATGCCGTACCTGCCGACAGTGAATTGTTCGCGGACTGTGCCCCCGCGCCGGGCCTAACGAAAAAGGACCCAGCTGTGAGCCAGGTCCCTGAGGAAATTCACTGGTCCCGCGAGCAATCCATTTCCGAATATTGCTGGCGCAGAATTTAGGGCTCAGCCGCTGCGCTGTCAATCTGAGCGCTGAGGGGTGCGGCTCCGCACGCGGAGGAACCGCTCGGCCAGCTGTTCCAGTCGCTCATTTCCATCCTCACGCGCTTCGGCCAGTAGACGCTCTACGACCGGGCGGAGCCGTGGCTCCCCCCAGTAGTAGCCGGTTGCCGACTCCGCACTGGCCGTGTCACCGAGATCGGCGCCCTGAAGCAGGGCGCGTGCTGCCGCGTAATCGAACCCCGGATCATCGCGGTCCGGGAGCGGAAATCGCGGTG